>AEPR01000439.1 GCA_000195205.2 Oxalobacteraceae bacterium IMCC9480
CGATGACCCTGTGCCCACCCTACGATACTGCCATCTGCGCCGAAATTCCCTAACGCATCACCGCCCCCACCACCGCCATCGTCCGGCGCGTCGCACCGCGATGCTGCTGCGCAAACTGCAGCGCACGCTCGCCCATCGCCGTCCGCAAGGATCCATCCCGCAACAGCAGCGCTGCTGCACTCAACAGCGCATCGGCATCGGCCACGCGTAGGGCAGCGCCTGCTGCGATCGCTTCATCGCTGACCAGCGCGAAGTTGAATGTATGAGGACCCAGCAGGACCGGCTTGCCGACCGCGCAGGCTTCGATCAGGTTTTGTCCGCCCAGCGGCAACAGGCTGCCGCCTATCCAGGCGATATCGCAGGCGCTGAAATAGGTGAACATCTCGCCCATCGTGTCGCCCAGCAGCACACTCGCATCGACCGCTTGCGTACCGATCACCGAGCGGCGCTGCATGTCGAGTCCGTGCTCGGCGATCAGCATCGCGACTTCATTGAAGCGTTGCGGATGGCGCGGCACGATCAGCAGCAGCGTGTCGGCCGACAGGTCGCTGCGGGCCAGCGCGTCGAGGATCAGCGCTTCTTCGCCATCACGCGTGCTGGCACACAACAGCACCGGCCGCGCGCCGATCTGGTGACGTAATTGCGCACCGGCCTGCAGCGCCAGCGACGGCGGCGTGACATCGAACTTGATGCTGCCGGTGACGTGCACATCGCGTACGCCAAGGCTGCGGATGCGCGTCGCATCGTCGGCGGTCTGGGCCGCCACGCAAGTCAGTTGGGCAGCGGCGTCGGCAATGAGCTTGCCAAGTCGTTGCGCCTTGCGCAGCGAACGCTCCGACAGGCGCGCATTGACCAGCACCACCGGCACGCCGCGCGCCGTGCAGCACGCCATCACGTTGGGCCACAGTTCGGTCTCCATCAGGATGCAGATGCGCGGCGAAAAATTGTCGAGGAAGTGGCCGACCATCGTGCCGGTGTCGTACGGCAGATAGGCTTGCTGCAGGCGCGCGCCGTAATGGCCGAACAGCTCGGCACCGGTGGCGCGCCCGGTCGGGGTCATGTGCGTCAGCAGCAGGTCATGCCCGGGATAAGCCAGCAGCAGCGCATCGATCAGCGGTTCGGCGGCGCGGGTTTCACCGACCGAGACTGCATGCAGCCACAGCAGCGGCGCGCTGCGAATGCGGCGCGATGCCAGCCCGAAGCGCTCGGCAATATGCTGCCGGTAACCCGGCTCCTGCCGTCCGCGCCACCACAGCCGCGCCAGTATCAACGGCACGGCCAGCCACCAGGCCAGCGAATACAAGCGTCGTACCATCACAGCAGTACGGCTATCGCGCGCCGCACATCATCGACCGTTGGCGGCTGTCCTTCATCACCGAGATTGATGATGTCGGGCGACCAATTGCCTTCGGTTTTCCAGCGCGGCGAATCGATGTACAGCTCGATGGTGGGCCGGTTGAAAGCGGCGGCGATATGCGTGAGACCGGTGTCGACACCGATCGCCAGCGCCGCATCATGCGCCAGCAGGACCGCGTCCATCATCGACAGCTTGGGCAGCACCTGCGCGTTCGGCATCAGCGCGGCGAGCTGTTCGGCGGCGATCTTTTCGGACGGACTGCCCCACGGCAGCAGGACCGGCATGCCGCGCGCAGCGAGGTCGGCAGCAATCGTGATCCAGTGCGCGACCTGC
The DNA here is from genome assembly GCA_000195205.2 of Oxalobacteraceae bacterium IMCC9480. Classification (GTDB taxonomy): domain Bacteria; phylum Pseudomonadota; class Gammaproteobacteria; order Burkholderiales; family Burkholderiaceae_D; genus Actimicrobium. The sequence goes on from AEPR01000439.1 coordinate 1,691, forward strand.
CACTGCTTGGCCGCGCGCGCGGTTGCATGGAAAAACACCGCGTACGGTTGCACCGGCAACCAGTCGGGACGAGGTTCGACCCGTGGTGCCGACAACTTGAAATCAGCCGGCGTATCGAGCGCATACCCGAGCGCCGTCGCCACCACCACGCGGCCGCGTTCGACCGCATGCGTGCGCACGCCAACCGGCACACTGAAGGTATGGAAGATGCGCGAGATCGCTTCGTAGCCCGAGCCTTCGGTGGCATTGGCCAGGCCGATTCGCTGGCCGGCCGGGGCCAGCAAAGCCAGCCGCATGACGACAGCGGTTTTCAGCAAGCCTTGCGTGTCGAAGACGAAGTCGTACTCGACCTCGCGCAGGCTGCGCCGGAACGCACCCATCTCGGCACGCGTGGCGGCACTGGTCAGGCTTTTGCGCCAGCGTCGCAACGCGAACGGGATCACGCGATGCACGCCCGGGTTCAGGCGCACCAGCGCGGTGTAGCCTTCCTCGACAACCCAGTCGATACGGGCATGCGGCACGTGACGCAGGATGTCGGCCACGATGGGCATGTTGTGCACGACGTCGCCCAGCGACGACACGCGCACCAGCAGGATATTCAATGCCGCGCCGTCCTCAGAATGGCAATTTGGCGTCCGGCTTGGCCGCCAGGATCACGCGTTTGAATTCCGACTGGATGTGCGCCAGCGCAGCCGGCGTTTCGGCTTCGAAGCGCATCACGACGACCGGTGTCGTGTTCGAGGCGCGCGCGAGGCCAAAGCCATCCGGATATTCGACGCGCAAACCATCGATGGTAATCAGCTCATCCGAGCCGGGGAATGTTGCCTCGGCTTTCAGCTGGTCGATCAGCGCGAAGCTTTCGCCTTCCTTCAGTTCAAGCTGCAGTTCGGGCGTGCTGGTCGATTGCGGCAACGCGTTCAGCACCGCCGACGGATCGCTCATCCGGCTCAGCAATTCGAGCATGCGCGCGCCGGCATACAGGCCATCGTCGAAACCGTACCAGCGGTCCTTGATGAAAATATGGCCGCTCATTTCGCCACCGATAGGCGCGCCGGTTTCACGCATCTTGGCTTTCACCAGCGAGTGCCCGGTCTTCCACATCAGCGGCACGCCGCCGCGCGCTGCTATCCACGGCGCGAGGTGGCGCGTGCACTTGACGTCGTACAGGACTTGCTCGCCCGGATGACGTTTGAGCACGTCTTCGGCCAGCAGCATCAACTGGCGGTCGGGATAAATGATCTGACCATCCTTGGTGACCAGTCCGAGCCGGTCGCCATCGCCATCGAAAGCCAGGCCGATTTCGGCGTCGCCGGATTGCAGCGCGCGGATCAGGTCCTGCAGGTTTTCCGGATGGGCCGGATCGGGGTGGTGGTTCGGGAAGGTGCCATCGACTTCGCAGAACAGTTCGGTGACTTCGCAGCCCATGCCGCGATACAGGTCGCCGGCAAACGCGCCCGCGACACCGTTGCCGCAATCGACGACGATCTTCATCGGGCGCGCCAGTTTGACGTCGCCGAGGATGCGTTCGAGGTAGGCCTGGTTGATGTTGTGGGTGCGGTAGGTACCGGCGCCGCTGCGCAAGTCCTTGGCGACGATGGCGTCATGCAGCGCCATGATGGTGTCGCCGTAAATCGCTTCGCCGGCCAGCACCATCTTGAAGCCGTTGTAGTCGGGAGGATTGTGGCTGCCGGTGACCATGATGCCGGAGCGCGTTTCGAGCACGTTGGTGCCGAAGTAGACCATCGGGGTGGCGACCACGCCGAGGTCGATCACGTCGACGCCGGCGGCTTGCAAGCCCTTGGCCAGCGCGGCAGTCAGTTCGGGACCAGACAGGCGGCCGTCGCGGCCGATCACGGCGACGGTCTCGCCTTTGGCCAGCATCGCGCTGCCGAAGGCGTGGCCGATGCTGTGGGCAATGCCGGTATCGAGGGTGGTGCCGACGATGCCGCGGATGTCATAGGCTTTGAAGATGTTTTTCGAGAGTGGCAACATGTGGAGACTCTTTCGGTGGATTCAAAAATGCGGGGCATGCTGCAGGCGTGACAGAATGCCGATGCGTGATTTTAAAGGCAAACATCCCCCCTTCCCCTTTCTTGCAAGACTGCTTACATGATTTCGACGAATAATTTATCCGCCCGGCCCTCTCTGTACGCGATCGGCGACCTGCAGGGCTGCGCCGGCCAGCTGGAATCATTGATGGAGAAGGTCTTGCGCGACGATCCGGACGCGCGCTGGTTTTTTGTCGGCGACCTGGTCAATCGCGGCCCGCGCTCGCTGGCTACGCTGCGCCTGATCCGCCGTCTGGGCGAACGCGCCAGCTGCGTGCTCGGCAACCATGATCTGCATTTGCTGGCGGTCGCGCACGGCATCCGCAAGAGCAGCCGGTCGGACACCCTCGATGAAATTTTAAGCGCGCCGGACCGCGATGACTTGCTCGACTGGCTGCGCCGGCAAGCGCTGGCGCAATGGATAGACGGCCATCTGCTGGTGCATGCCGGTGTGCCGGCGCAGTGGACGGTGGAGCAAACGCTGGCCCGCGCAGGCGAAGTCGAAACCGCGCTGCGTGGCCCGGACTGGGTCGACTTCCTGCGCACGATGTACGGCAACGCTCCCGAGCGCTGGGACGATGCGCTAACCGGTGCCGAACGGCTACGCTGCATCGTCAATGGCCTGACGCGCATGCGTTTGTGCAAGCCCGACGGCAGCATGGTCCTGAAAAATCCCGAAGAGTCGGCGCAGCTACTGGTGCCGTGGTTTGATGTGCCGGGGCGTCTCAGCGCTGATGTAACGGTGGTCTACGGCCACTGGTCAGCACGCGGACTGACGCTACGGCCGAATCTGATTGGCCTCGACAGTGGTTGCCTGTGGGGTGGTCAACTGAGCGCCGTGCGCCTGTCGGACCGCAAGCTGGTGCAGGTCAGTTGCCCGCAGTTTCAGGTGCCGGATGAATAAGCCGCGTCGGCGGCCGGGCCCACCATTCACCGGTACGCGCGCGTGGGCACGATGACCCCGTGCCC
>AEPR01000438.1 GCA_000195205.2 Oxalobacteraceae bacterium IMCC9480
TGCTCTGCTGCCATTAATCCGACTCCTGCCACGACGCCGTCAAATGCAAATAATTACTTTCGCCCATCATACAAAATTAACTTTTTGGCACGATCACGTTATTGATTTTGATAGCGTCGCCACACAAGACGGCAGCGCCCCGATCGCCCAAACAACCGCTGTTGATCCCGAAGTAACTTCACAGTTTCCTTTGCCCGCCAATCTTGTGAAGCCAGTTCTTCCAGATTGGGCTGTCAATGAACTCCGAGAGCTCGGAAAAATCGAACCCCAACTTTATCCTACAGAGGAGTTTATTGGGAAATTTCACCACTGGGCTACTCCTGTCGAGAGAGAGTCTGGAGATGTATTCTCGGTATGTATCGCAGCAATTGATGGCTACTGCCCAGACATTATTATTATTGTCCCATGGCTAACCCCAGGTGGTGCCGACAGGGGTGTTTTGCACCATGTTGCCGCCGCGCTACGTCTTGATAAAAAAGTGCTTGTTATTGCGACTGTGAATGCCCTTTCGCCGTGGGCAAATCAGATGCCGTTAGGGGCCAAGTTCATCGAATTAGGACTCCTTGGATCTCACTTAACTGAAATTCAACGACTTGCAGTTTTGACACGCATTGTATTGCAATCCACCGCAGAGGTAATTCACGTGATCAATTCCCAACTTGGTTGGGAGATGATTCAGCATCATGGGAAATCACTAATCGCTATCGACAAGAAAATTTTTGCCAGTGTATTTTGTGATGACTATGATTATCATGGGGCTTTGCGAAGTTATCCTCAAATGTATCTGGTCGAATGCTGGAAGTTTTTAAGCGGATTGATGTGTGATACCTGTTGGTATCCTCAGGATTTGCAGCGTCAGCACGGAGTATCGCTGGAGAAAATCAGGACGATTTATTTTCCTGTTCGTACTGAGGCGTTGCCTGTATATAAAGCCGTATCGAATAACAATGTGCTTTGGGCCGGTCGCTTTGCAAAACAAAAGCGCCTCGACTTGTTGATAGAAATTGCTAAAATATTACCGAAGATAAATTTTTACGTTTACGGATATGCCGTCCACGAACATGAACGCGCGATGGAAGATGCGTTGGGCCAGTTGCCTAATGTGACCGTTCATGGGGTCTTTGAATCCATGGATACACTTATTTCATCCAATGAATATTCTCTTTTACTTTATACGTCTGCATGGGATGGATTGCCGCTTACGCTGCTCGACGCAACCATGGCGGGGTTGCCGATTGTTGCATCGGCAGGAGGGGGCGTCCCCGAATTCATCAACCAGGAAACGGGTTATCCCGTCGACGATGTCGACGAGCCCGCAGCTTATGCACTGCGTATCAATGAGGCGATGGCCGATGATCAAGCTAAACGTCGAAAATGGGATGCTGCCGTTGAATTGATTTTTTCCAGGCACACGGTGGAGCACTTTACGGAGAAAGTGAATAGTTTTGATGGATATATAAACAAGTAATAAATATTACTCACACGTTATATTATCTGTATCGACTCTGTTTAATAAACGAATGTTAGGGGTTTCAATCAATGAAGTGTGTGATTTTCGGCGGCGGAGGGTTTATCGGATCCACTATTGCTGATCGGTTGTTGAAAGACGGTCACGAATTGCGAATTTTCGAACGGCCTAGAGTTCCTCCCTATCGCCAGTTCACGGTGAACGAACAGGTGGAATGGCTCACTGGAGATTTGTCGAGTGCTCACGATGTAAGCGATGCTGTTGTCGGTGCGGATGTGGTGCTCCATCTTGTGTCTACTACCTTGCCAAAAAATTCCAACGACGATCCAATCTATGACGTAGAGACGAACGTGGTCCCTACATTGCAGTTATTGAACGCGATGGTATCGCACCATGTGCGCAAGATCGTTTTTATTTCATCTGGTGGGACTGTGTATGGTAATCCAGTTTATCTGCCTATCGATGAAAAACATCCGACCGATCCGCTAGTTTCCTATGGCATAACAAAACTTGTTATTGAAAAATATCTATACATTTACGAGAAAATATATGGGATTAATGCAATAACTTTACGTGTCGCTAATCCTTATGGTGAGCGTCAACGTATTGAAACTGCCCAGGGTGTTGTTGGTGTCTTTCTGAATAATGCCATCAATGATATCCCTCTCTCCATTTGGGGAAATGGAAGCGTAACTCGGGATTACATACATGTCAGTGACGTTGCAGAGGCCTTCGTTCAGGCGCTGGCATATCGTGGATCGAAAAGGGTGTTTAATATTAGTTCCGGAATTGGGACAAGCCTGAATGAGTTGGTAACGCTGCTGGAAGATGTGCTGGGGAAACCTGTTAATCGTGATTATTTTCCGAGTCGGCCATTCGATGTCCCGGTGAGCATATTGTGTAATGAATTGGCATGTCAAGAATTGACCTGGAGTCCCAAGGTATCGATGCGAGACGGTTTGGAGAGAACTATGAATTGGGTGAGACAGAAATAATCAAGAGAATTTTTCGCTCGGTGTGCACTTTTATTAGGAATCGTTTGAATATTTTCTTAGTTCAATTGATTTAATTTTTAGTATTGATATAGTGAATTTTGATGAGTTGGTTAGATAAAAAAAAATTTCGGTCTTTGTTACGGCCCATATACTTACGATTCGGAATATTGCGGATAGTACGTCAGAAATACTTGCGCTGGCATATCTCGGTATCGTCAAAGTTGCATGTACTCTGGAATTCTGTCGATAATTTGCCTGCATTGCAGGAATTATCAAATCGCCGTTTTAACCGCGATGCATTACTCAGTGCAATAGCCGTGGCCCGTCCAGATGAGTACCCCGAGATTGATATTTCGGTTGTGTCCTACAATAGTTCCCGATGGATAAAGGCATTTTTCGCATCATTGCTTGGTCAAAATTATCCTCTAGTGAAAATTCATTTTTTTGTGGTCGACAATGAATCTCAGGATGATACGGTTTCACAAATAGAACTGTTGCTTGCTGAAGTCAGGTCCCGTTTCGCCAGTGTCCGTATCATTCAGCAAAAAAATCTCGGATTTGGGGCTGGCCATGATCGTGCGTTTATGTGTGGCACATCAGAATATTGCTTGGTTACTAATCTTGATCTGGAATTTTTGCCAAATTCACTGTGCGATGTAGTTCGGGTTGCGCTGAGCGACGATGCAGGTGTGGTGGCGAGTTGGGAGTTAAGGCAAATTCCCTATGAGCATCCTAAATATTACGATCCTGTTACTCTGGAAACCCACTGGTCTTCTCATGCGTGCACATTGATCAGACGTAGCGCCTATGTCAAAGTTGGTGGCTACGATCCTCATATTTTTATGTACGCAGAAGATGTGGAGCTTTCCTATCGCTTCCGTTCTTATGGGTATGTACTGAAGTACGTGCCGTGTGCAACCGTCTCTCATTTTACTTACGGCATTGCGGGTCAGATAAAGCCGTTGCAGTTTTCAGGTAGTTCGATCGGCAATCTTTACATCCGATTCCGTTACGGCAACATGCTGGATCGATTTTCTGGAGCGGTATTTTATTGTGCCCGGTTTTTTCTACCGTCTCCATTTGTTGGTGCGAAATCACTATTGTTGAAAAGTGCGTGGAGTTTTTGTTTTCATCTTCCGCACTTTTTATCCGGGAAAGGTGATCGTCCAGCTTATTACCCCTTACGTGGATTCGATTATGAAATGACGAGGGATGGAGCTTTTTATGAAGTACAGGTTTCAGCCATTGATGTCGAGCCGGTATTGGTCACAATCATTACGCGGACATACAAGGGACGCGGCGTATTCTTGGAGCAAGCTATGCAGAGTGTGCTCAATCAAACCTATGGGGCTATCGAACTATTGGTGGTTGAGGATGGCGGTGAAAGCCTCCAGGAACTGGTCGCATCGGTAGCTGAAAGGGCCCCCTCTGGGTGTAAGATCCGATTTTTGTCGAATCCGAAGCTTGGCAGATCTGCCGCAGGAAATGCTGGTTTGGCTGCGGCTGCGGGAAGTTTTCTGATGTTTCTTGATGATGACGATCTACTTTTTTCTGATCACGTCGAAACACTTGTTATGAAACTATTGCTAGATGAAACACTTTCTGCTGCTTATTCACTATCGATTGAGGTGCAAACGAAGATTGATTCCGCCATGGATTCATACGTGGAGGAGACTTTTCATACTCCTAGTTTGTTTCGGCAAGAGTGGGACTATGAAGTCTTACTCGACCATAACTTTATTCCAATACAGGCGATCTTATTTAAGCGCGAATTGTATGAGCGACATGGTGGTTTCGACCCGGCGCTCGAACAACTTGAAGACTGGAACCTGTGGCTTCGATATGGCCACGGTAATCGTTTCGTTTACATCCCTAAAACTACTTCATTATTTCGCTCACCGGCGGATCAAGACGTTCGATCACTTCGTCATGGTTTGTTACATCAAGCTTATGATGAAGCTAAGTACCGGGCTGCCGCTAGTTTGGCGACACTAAACACTTAATATACGTTTTTTGTGGGTAGGTTTTTAAAGGCCTAAATTAAATATACCCATGATTGTCGTTAATCGAGGTACGACTAAAATTTGATGGCTACTTGAAAAATAATGATAAAAGTACGCAAATGAGTGCAGTTATTTCCGCCATCGTTGTCAATTATAATGCTGGCCTTTTCCTCAATGATTGCATAGGTTCGTTACTCCTTTGTCCACTAGAGATCGAAATAATTGTGGTTGATAATGCGTCGACTGACGGCAGCCTGTCTAACTTGGCGGAATCAGAGCGCGTGCAGGTGATCTACAACTCGGTGAATCTTGGTTTTTCTTCAGCCTGCAATATTGGCGCTCGGGTGGCCGTTGCGCCTTATCTCTTGTTCCTAAATCCTGATTGTTCTTTTACGCCCGGAACCTTGTCAATACTGCTTGATACGTTGCGTACTGATGGGCAGACTGGCATGGCCGGTGGTTTATTGACTAATGCCGACGGAACCGAGCAGGCCGGCGGCAGGCGTGCCATTCCTACGCCGTGGCGCTCGTTCGTTCGTGCTTTTGGTTTGAATCGTTTCGCCGGTCGCTGGCCCAAGCTATTTTTCGATTTCCATTTGCACAAACAGCCGTTGCCCGATCAGTCGATGGAGGTTGAAGCAATATCCGGGGCCTGCATGCTAGTCCGGCGCGAAGCCGTTGAGCAGGTGGGCTTGTGGGACGATAAATATTTCCTGCATTGCGAGGATCTCGACTGGTGCATGCGTTTTCGCCAGAACGGCTGGAAAATTCTGTTTGTTCCGTCAGCAAAAATAACTCATGCGCTAGGTGTGTGCGGCAGTAGTCGTCCCATCTTCGTTGAATGGCACAAGCACCAAGGCATGATGCGTTTCTATCGGAAATTTTTTCGGCATCAGTATCCGTTTTTGCTAATGGGACTAGTGGCAGTGGGCGTCTGGTTGCGATTTGCATTGGTTGCGTCGAGTCATCTGTTAAAAAAAATGCGTCGGTCTAAGAAATCGAACCATGG
>AEPR01000437.1 GCA_000195205.2 Oxalobacteraceae bacterium IMCC9480
AAAAAACCTAGCCGATCCAATGCCGCAAGCCATCCCAGCTCAGCTTTAACCCGGTCAGCAACAGGAAGCCATACGAGATCCGGTAAAACACTTTCGCATCGATACGGTCATGCATCCACGCACCGAGCTTGACGCCGATCGGTGCCAGCGGTGACAGCACCGCCGCCGTCGCGAGGTTGTCGACACTGAGCTGGCCAAGCAGCGCGTACGGCACGATCTTGGCGTAATTGATGGTGGTGAACAGGATCGTCACGGTGCCGACATAGATCGCCTTGTCGAGGTGTTTCGGCAGCAGGTAAATCGCCATCGGCGGCCCGCCCGCATGCGAGACAAAACTCGTAAAGCCCGACAGGAACGACCACAGTCCGGCGCTGGCCTTGTCCGGCAAATGCACTGGCACGCGCACCTTGCCCTTGAACCAGTAATTGAGCGCGAACACCAGCGCCATCACGCCAACCATCGCCGTCACCATCGCATCGTTCAGCTGATGAAACATCAACGCGCCAATCAGGATGCCGATCAGCGCACCCGGCAACAGCAGCTTCAGCAAGCCTGGATCGGCACGCTTGCGCCAGGTCACGAAGCCGGTCAGATCCATCACGCACAGGATGGGCAACATGATGCTGGCGGCCTGTGTCGGCGAGATCACCAGTGCCATCAACGGCACCGCCACGATGCCGAGGCCGCCGGCAAAGCCGCCTTTTGAAATACTGGTGATCAGCACGGCCGGAATGGCGGCGGCGTAGAACAGCGGGTCCTGGATGATCTGCATGATTGCTAATTGGTAACTTGTCGGAACGCGGAGCATATCTGAAATCTGCATATCGAACCGCGAAAGCATTCGTTCGGTTTTGCGGGGCCGGCGCTTACTGTGGAGACCTCAGAAACTACCCGCTCACAGGACCCCCGATGTCACTCACCCCTTTGCTCAAGTCCTTGATCGTCGCTGCGTTGCTGATCCCCGCGGCACACGTCGCCGGTGCCGCCGAGCTGTCGCTGCTCAACGTGTCGTACGACCCGACCCGCGAGCTGTATCAGGATTTCAATCAGGCCTTTGCCAAACAGTGGACGGCCAAGGGCGGCGACACGATCCGCTTCAAGCAATCCCACGGCGGCTCCGGCAAGCAGGCCCGCGCCGTCATCGATGGCCTCGAAGCCGATGTCGTCACGCTGGCGTTGGCCTATGACATCGACGCGATTGCCGAACGCGGCCTGATCGCCCCCGGCTGGCAAAAGCGCTTGCCGAACAACAGTGCGCCCTACACGTCGACGATCGTGTTCCTGGTCCGCAAGGGCAACCCGAAAGGCATCAAGGACTGGAGCGACCTGATCAAGCCCGGCATCGCCGTCATCACACCGAATCCGAAAACCTCCGGCGGCGCGCGCTGGAACCATCTGGCCGCATGGGGCTATGCGCTCAAGCAAGCGGGCGGCACTGAAGCGAGCGCCCGGGAATTCCTCGGCAAGCTCTACAAAAACGTACCGGTGCTCGATTCCGGCGCGCGCGGCGCGACCACGACCTTCGTCGAGCGCGGCATCGGCGATGTACTCATTGCGTGGGAAAACGAAGCGCTGCTGGCGATCAAGGAACTCGGTCCCGATAAGGTCGAAATCGTCGCGCCGCCATTGAGTATCCTGGCCGAACCCCCGGTGGCCGTGGTCGATAAAGTGGTCGACAAGCACGGCACCCGCAAGCTCGCCGAAGCCTATGTCCAGTACCTGTATTCGGATGAAGGACAAGACATCGCAGCCAAAAATTATTACCGTCCGACTTCGGCCGCCGCCGTTAAAAAATACGCCGCACAATTCCCGAAGGTGCAATTGCTCACCATCGATGAAGTCGCCGGCGGCTGGACCAAGGCACAGAAAACCCACTTCGCCGATGGCGGCGTGTTCGACCAAATCTACCTGCCGGCACGCAAATAAGGGCACGCGACAACACAGTTTTGTAGGGTGGGCACGGCTCTACCGTGCCCACGCGAGCGCCCCGACTAAGCCTCAAGCGCGTAATAATCCAATCAACTCCTGCAAGCCAATCGCCTCAACACCATGCCGCAACGCAAAGCGCTCAGTGCCGGGATAGACCACAAAGCGCTGCGTGATACCAAGGTCATCGCAGGCGATCGCAAAGCCTTTTGCCTGACTCGGCGAGGACGAGCGCTTGACCTCGATAGCCATCTCGATCCGGCCCCCTTGTTCGAACAGCAGGTCCAGTTCGGCGCCGGCCTGGGTGCGGTAGTAATACGGCACCCGTTGTGGGCCCGCGGCAGCGATCAGGTTATCGATGCAATGTCCTTCAAAACTGGCACCACAGACCGGATGGCCGAGCACGTCGTCCGTGGTTTCCAGCGACAGCAGCGCATGCACGATGCCGCTGTCGCGCACATACACTTTGGGACTCTTGACCAGGCGCTTGCCGACCTTGCCGTTCCATGGGCGCAGTCGACGCAGCAGTTGCAGGTCGACCAGCAAATCGATGTAGCGGTCCACGGTTGGATTGGCCACGGCCAGGGCGCTGGCCAGGCGCGTCTGCGTCAGCATGCTGCCTTGCTGATGCGCGAGCATGGTCCAGAGCCGGCCAATAGTTTCGGCCGGCAGGCGCGGGGCAAACATCGGCACGTCGCGCTCCAGATAGCTGCGGATGAAGTCGCGTCGCCAGTCCAGGCTGCGCCTTTCGTCGGTCGCCAGCAGGCTGTCGGGGAAACCGCCGCGCAGCCAGAGCGTGGCGTCGGCGATGCCTGCGCCGCTGGCTTCGCCGGTGTCGATCGGGCCGATTTCCATATAGGCGATGCGTCCGGCCAGCGTTTCGCTGGACTGGCGCATCAGGTCCAGCGAGGCCGAACCCAGCAGCAGGAACTGGCCGTTGCGCTGGCCGGCGCGGCGGTTGTCATCGATGATGCCGCGCAGGATCTCGAACACGCCGGGCGCGCGGTGGATTTCATCGAGGATGACCAGCTTGCCTTGCTGGGCGCGCAGATAGCTGTCGGCGTCCTCCAACCGCAGCCGGTCGGCCGGGCGTTCCAGGTCCAGATACACCGCGCCACCGGGCCAGCCATCGGCGACGGTGCGCGCCAGCGTGGTCTTGCCGACCTGGCGCGGTCCCAGCAGCACGACGGCCGACGTGTGCGAGAGCTTTTCTTGAAGCAATAATAAGGTGGTGCGATTGATCATAGGTAGTTATCTTAACGTCTGCCGTTAAGATAACAAGGTAAAAATACGAATTGGCGACGTTTCAGGCGAAGACATCGATTTTTCCACCAACGCCCGCAGGCGCGGTGGCCGCGGCGTTTGCCGACTCAGGCGGTCGTACAACACTGCCGGAGGCGACCTCGTCGATGCGAAGCCGAAGGCTGCTGATCTTGCCGCTGATGGCCTCGATGTCGGCTTTGCCCTGCGGCGTTTTTGCGGAGGCGCAATTGACGCATTCTGATAATTGTTTTTGATAGCGCGACAGTTGATATTGAAGGCCGGCCGCATTGGCAGGACTGGTGGTCGTCGTATTTGTCGCGGTCCCGCCGATTGCCTGCACCATGAGAACTCCTTGTCGTGATTGCCGCAGACTACTTTTCGGCGGGATTACCAACGCAAAATTCGGGGCCCGATCAGCGCACCGATGGCGGCCGGAATCAGCATGCCCAGCAGGTACCAGAACGCCACGAACGGCGCTTCGATTTCAGGGCAATGCAGACAATAAATGGTCGCCGCCGTGGCACCGGCAGTGAATCCGGCGGCCGCGCCAGCCAGACGCAAGCGGGTCGGTGCCAGGTCGCGCATCACCATCAATAGCGCTGCAAAAATCGGCAATGAAAGACCTGCGATCAGGAATGCGCAGATACGCCAGGTAGAGCCCCAGAAAAGCGGCGCACGCTGGTCCGGCGCGGCATTGATCAAAACGAAGCCTGCCGCCGCAAACATGATTATCAGCGGTAGGGCCATCAATGCCGGTAGCATCGCCGTGCGCGCGCCGGGTAAGGACAGGCGCGCAACCGCGATTTTTCCGGTCCATGCCAGGGCGGCGACAAAGGCGACTTTCAGCAGGAATGCGGGCTGCGTGGCCACTTCGATCAAGTCCTTGCGCACGCCGAGCAATATCATCATCAGTGCCGTACTGACCAGTACGGCACACGCCACTAGCAGCGTGTTGCGCCATGCCGGCAGCGCCGGTGCGCTGACATCCGGCCCGGTCGCCAGCAGGTTGATCAACTCGTCGGTTTTCATGGTTCCTCTCGTAAGGTTGCTGCCAATGTCTTCAAGCCCCGGTGCACGGCCACCTTCACCGAGGCTTCCGATATGTCCATCGCAGCGGCGGTTTCACGGACTGACCAGCCATCAATCTTGGTGTAACGGATCGCCGCTTGCTGTTGCGCCGGTAACTGCGCCAGCAAGGTCGCCAGATCGCGCCGCGCTTCGCTGGCGTCTTCGTCGGCACTCGAAAAAAGTTCATGCTCGTCGTCCAGCGGATCGTTGCGCAGTTCGCGCCGCGCGTGCCGCCGCAACCAGTCGATCAGCTTGTATTTCGCAATCGCATACATCCATGATGTCAGCGGCACGCTGACGTCATAAGTAAGGCGTTGATTGTGGATTGCCAGCAGCGATTCCTGCACAAGGTCTTCGACCTCATCGGGCCAGCGGCTCAACCGGCCGCGCAGGAAGGCACGCAAATGCACCGAAGTCGATTGCAAAAAACTGCGGTAAGCCACGGTATCGCCGGCCATGCCCCGCTGCAGCAAATCATGCAGGCGTGACTCGGTGGTACGCATCACTTCACTCTGCTGTATTCGTTCCATCTGCGCCTTAAGTTACATCGTCCGGAAAATAAACAGGCGGTCACGAATTATTTTATTTGCGCTGTAACCAATGTCGTCGTGACGGCGAACTACCTTGCACACCACCATCGGATCGGGAAGCACCATGTCGCTCATCAACCTGCAATCGATTTCCTTCACTGTCGTAGCTTGTGCCTGTTGCCTTACATTGCCTGCCTATGCCGGGTATGTCTGCAAGGTAAAAAGCGGTCCGGCTACCGCTGCGCTGGTCGAACTCTACACCAGCGAAGGCTGTTCCAGTTGTCCTCCGGCCGACCTGCAACTGCGCCAGTTAAAGCAAGTACTGGATGCCGGTGCGGTGGTGGTGCCGCTCGCGCTGCATGTCAGTTACTGGGACCGGATCGGCTGGAAAGACGTCTTTGCGCAAGCACAATTCGATGCCCGCCAGAGCGCGCTGCTGTCCGGTCGGGCAAGCCGCATCGTCTACACCCCGCAGTTTTTTGTCAATGGCGATGAGCTGCGCAGTTGGCGCAACGATCTTCCGGCCACGGTGCGCCGTGTCAATGCCCGCGCCGCACCAGTGACGATCACCTTGACGTCAGCGCCGAACGGCAGCGATGGCGTGGCACTGGAGGCGGACGTTGTTGCGGCCGATCCGCAACTGAGCGGCGCACTGTACCTCGCCGTCAGCGAGAGCGCGCTGGTGTCGCCAGTGACGCGCGGCGAAAACAGCGGCGTGACGCTTCGCCATGACAACACGGTACGCAAGTGGTTCGGCCCGATCGCCATGCAGCAGGGACGCGCGCAATTGCATCAGCAGATCGCGTTGCCGGCGGACTGGCACCGTGAAAACCTGCAAGCCGTTGCCTTTGTGCAGAATCAGGACGGGGTGCTGCAGGCCCTTAGTACGGCGCAGTGTCAGCCGGCGCGGGGACTGTGATGGGGGCCGCCATGCGTACCCAGCAGGCCGCCAAGCCCGCCATCATTCACCCATTCTGGCTGCGCGCCACGCACTGGATCAATGCCGTTGCGGTCGTGCTGATGATCGCCAGCGGCTTGCGGATCTATAACGCGTCACCATTTTTCGACTTCACGATCCCGGCTGCGCTGACACTGGGCGGCTGGCTTGGCGGCGCACTGCAATGGCATTTCGCGGCGATGTGGCTGCTGGCCGTCAACGGCATTGCCTACCTGGCGATCAACCTGTTCTCAGGTCGCTTGCGCCGCCAGTTCTTTCCGCTCTCGCCGCGCCAGTTCCTGCGTGATCTGGGCGCCGCACTGAAAGGCAAGCTGGCCCACGCCGATCCGCGCCACTACAACGCGGTGCAACGTGCGGCGTATCTGTTCGTGATCCTCGACATCGTCCTGATCGTGCTGTCCGGGCTGGTGCTGTGGAAGTCGGTGCAGTTTTCGATGTTGCGCGAGCTGCTCGGCGGTTACGAGGCAGCGCGGCGCATACATTTTTTTGCGATGTCAGCGCTGGCCGGTTTTATCGCACTGCATCTGGTGATGGTCGCCCTGGTGCCGCGCACGCTGCTGGCCATGCTGCGCGGCCGTTGATGAACTACGCCTCATAAAAAATTCAGGAGGATCCCATGAAGAAGAAAAATATCGTGATCAATGCCGACGGTGCCGCGATGCTGGCCGATGCGATCCGGCGGGTCAGCGAGCCATCCCGTCGGGCGTTCCTGCAACGCACGGTGACGCTTGGCGGCCTGGCACTGCTGACCGGTTGCTCCACTAGCGATGCCGACAGCATCGATGCCGCGCTGACCGGCATGTCACGCTTCAATGACAAGGTGCAGGGCCTGCTGTTCGACCCGACGCGATTGGCACCGACCTATCCCGAGTCGATGATTACGCGACCATTTCCCTTCAATGCGTTTTACGGCGAAGACAAAGTCAAGGAAGTCGATGGCGACGCCTGGCGGCTCGAATTAAGTGGCCTGATCGCCGATCGCAAGCCGTGGTCGCTGACGCGTTTGCGCGGCTTGCCGCAAACCGATCAGGTCACCCGTCATATCTGCGTCGAAGGCTGGAGTGCGATCGGCAAGTGGGGTGGCGTGCCGTTCTCGACATTCCTGCGCCAGGTCGGCGCTGACCTCACGGCCAAGTACGTCGGCTTCAAATGCAGCGACGATTACTTCACCAGCATCGACATGGCGACCGCACTGCATCCGCAGACGCTGATGGCGCTGACCTACGACGGCCAGCAGCTGCCACCTCGTTATGGTTTTCCGATGAAGCTGCGCATGCCGACCAAGCTCGGCTACAAGAATCCCAAACATATCCAGGCGATTTTCGTCACGAATACCTACCCCGGCGGTTACTGGGAAGACCAGGGGTACAACTGGTTCGGAGGCAGCTGAACACAACGGCCGCACTGAAGTTTCAATGTCTGTTTCATGATTTGCAGTTCAACCGTACGACCTTAACCACCTCAAGGAAAACACCATGAAAATCACCACACTTGTACTCTCCGCTTGCCTGTTGATCTCCGGTACCGCCTTTGCCCAGGACGCCATGAAGAAAGATGGCATGGCAATGGACGGCATGGCCAAGGACGGCATGATGAAGAAGGACCCGATGGCCAAAGACGGCATGATGAAGAAGGACCATATGGAAAAAGACGGCACGATGAAGAAAGACCACATGGCCAAGGACGGCATGATGAAGAAAGACGGCATGGCCAAGGATGGCATGATGAAAAAAGATGAAATGGGCAAGGATGGCATGGCGAAGTAATTTTCCCGCGTAGTCGGCTTATGTGGATTCCAACTATCCACATGCCTAAAAAATCGTTTTCGTTACTCGGTACTGATGCAATCATCGCGCCTCGATAGTTGAAACGGTAATAACGAGGCGTCAATGACTACTGCAGCAACTTCTCTTCCCGGCCGGGCATCCGCGTTTCGCGTGATGCCCGGCTTTAATTTGTCGCTCGGGTTCACGGTGTTTTACCTGAGCCTGATCGTGCTGCTGCCGCTGTCGGCCGTGTTCCTGAAAACTTTCGGCATGACCTGGGAAGCGTTCTGGAGCGCAGTCAGTTCCGAGCGCGTGGTGGCGTCGTACCAGCTCACGTTTGGCGCGGCATTCATTGGCGCGCTGCTCAACGTACTCTTCGGCGGCATCGTCGCCTGGGTGCTGGTGCGCTATGAATTCCCCGGTAAAAAAATCATCGATGCGCTGGTCGACCTGCCGTTCGCGCTGCCGACGGCGGTTGCCGGTATTGCGCTAACCGCGCTGTATTCGTCCAATGGCTGGCTCGGGCGCTATCTCGAACCGCTCGGCATCAAGGTCGCGTTCACGCCGCTGGGCATCATCGTGGCGCTGACGTTTATCGGTTTGCCCTTCGTGGTGCGCACCGTGCAACCGGTGCTGCAGGATGCTGAGCGCGAACTCGAAGAAGCCGCCGCCAGCCTCGGCGCCTCGCGCTGGCAAACCTTCATCCGCATCATCATGCCGACGATTTTGCCGGCCTTGCTGACCGGTTTTGCGCTGGCTTTTGCGCGCGCCACCGGCGAATACGGTTCGGTGATTTTCATCGCCGGGAACATGCCGATGGTGTCCGAAATCACGCCGCTGCTGATCATCACCAAGCTCGAACAATACGATTACGCCGGCGCGACGGCGATTGCGACGGTGATGCTGACTGCCTCGTTCGTCCTGCTGCTGACGATCAACCTGTTGCAAGCCTGGACCCGCAAGCGCGGCCAGTCGGAAAGGATTTGAGATGGCGGCCACCCGGATTTCCTCTACCGTCGAACCCGCGTGGATACGCTGGACGCTGATCGGCATTGCGCTGACTTTCCTGACGCTGTTTCTGTTCGTGCCGCTGGTGGCGGTATTTGTCGAAGCCTTCAAGAAGGGCTGGGAGACCTACCTCGCAGCGGTCATCGAGCCGGATGCGCTGTCGGCGATCCGCCTGACTTTGCTGATCGCTGCGATTGCGGTGCCGCTGAACCTGGTGTTCGGCGTGGCGGCCGCATGGACGATTGCCAAGTTCGAGTTCCGTGGCAAGAACATCCTGCTGACGCTGATCGATTTGCCGTTCTCGGTGTCGCCGGTGATTTCGGGCCTGATCTACGTGCTGCTGTTCGGCGCGCAGGGCTGGTTCGGACCATGGCTGCAAGCGCATGACATCAAGATTTTGTTTGCCGTGCCGGGCATGGTGCTGGCGACGATCTTCGTGACCTTTCCGTTCGTGGCGCGCGAACTGATCCCGCTGATGCAGGCGCAGGGCAGTGAAGAAGAAGAGGCCGCGCTAGTGCTGGGCGCGTCGGGCTGGAAGACTTTCTGGCACGTGACTCTGCCCAACATCAAGTGGGGTTTGCTGTACGGCGTGATCCTGTGTAATGCCCGGGCCATGGGCGAATTCGGCGCGGTGTCGGTGGTGTCGGGCCACATCCGCGGCGAGACCAACACGATTCCGCTGCAAGTCGAGATCCTCTACAACGAATACAACTTTGCGGCTGCCTTTGCCGTCGCCTCGCTGCTGGCCTTGCTGGCACTGGTGACACTGGCACTCAAATCATTCATCGAATGGCGCTTGCAGGAGAGCGGCGCCCATCAACCGGAAGGACATTAATCATGGCCATCGAAGTCAGGAACATCCACAAGCGCTTCGGCAATTTCATCGCCCTCGATGACGTGTCGCTCAATTTTCCGGCTGGAGAATTAACTGCACTCTTGGGACCGTCCGGCTGCGGCAAGACCACGCTGCTGCGCATCATCGCCGGCCTCGAA
>AEPR01000436.1 GCA_000195205.2 Oxalobacteraceae bacterium IMCC9480
GCGCCTTCGACAAGCTCAGGACGAACGGATCTCTGAACGCATAGTCAGTCCACCTCGACGGCATTCCCCATCACATCACCCAGCCGCACCGGCAACACCGCCTGCCACGCCGGATTGAACTGCAGCCGTCCGGCCGGGAACAGCAACACCACCGTCGAGCCCAGCAGAAAACGACCCATCTCCTCGCCCTTCTTGAGCACGATCTGCTGGTCGTCATAGCGCCATTCGCGCACGGCTTTCGTGCGCGGCGGGTTGACCACGCCGTGCCAGGTCGTGGCCATGCTGCCGACGATGGTGGCACCGACCAGCGGCAGCACGAACGGGCCATCGACACCCTCGAACACGCAGACCACGCGCTCGTTGCGGGCGAACAGGCCGGGCACGCCGCGCGCGGTGGCCGGGTTCACCGAAAACAGTTCGCCCGGGACGTAGATCATCCGCAGCAAACGGCCATCGCAGGGCATGTGGATGCGGTGGTAATCCTTCGGGCTGAGATAGATGGTGGCGAAGCTGCCGTCCTGGAATTGCGCGGCCAGCGCGGCGTCGCCGCCGACCAGCGCGGTGGTCGAATAGGCATGGCCCTTGGCCTGGAAAATCTGGTCGCGCTTGATCGGACCGAACTGGCTGATCGCGCCGTCGACCGGGCAAATATAAGCGGCATCGGCGATCGGCCGCGCATCGCTGCGCAAGGCCCGCGTGAAGAAGGCATTGAAGCTGGCGTAGCTGGTGATGTCCGGATTGGCGGCCTCGGCCATGTTGACCTGATAGCGCGCAATGAAGCGCCGGATGATGCCGGTGGTGATGCTGCCGGCTTCGGCGTTGGCGACCTTGCCGGCAAACCAGGTGATGGCTTGCTTGGGCAACAGGTACTGGAGCAGGACAGCGGAATCAGCCACGGCAACTTTCAATAAAAATGATGGCGGATTGTACCGGCATCAGCGCTCGCGCAATGCTTCCTGCTTGGCCTTGATGACGGGTTTGAGCAAGTAATTCAGGACGGTTTTTTTGCCGGTGCGGATGTGGATGGTGGCGGTCATGCCGGGAATGATAGGCAGGTTTTTGTCGCCGCTACCGAGGTTGTTCCTGCTGGTGCGGACCCGCACCTGATAAAAACTTTCACCTTCGTCGTTGGTGATCGAGTCGGCCGTGATGTTTTCGAGGGTGGCATCAAGTCCGCCGTAGATCGAAAAATCATACGCGCTGAGCTTGACGGTGGCGTGCTGGCCCGGATGCAGGAAGGCCACGTCGGCAGGCCGCACGCGCGCTTCGATCAGCAGGTTGTTGGCAATCGGGACGATTTCCATCAGGTCCATGCCGGGCTGGATCACGCCGCCGACGGTGCTCACTTTCAGGGTCTTGACGAGTCCTGCGACCGGCGAGCGGATTTCAGTGCGGGCCAGGCGGTCGGCCATGGCGACCCCCGAGGCGCGGGATTGCTCGAACTCGGAGCGGGCCAGATTGAGCTCGGTGGCGGCGTCCGAGCGGAACTTGGCGAGCTGGCCGTTTTCTTTGGCATGGGCCTCGGCGATGCTTTGTTCGATGCGCGGGATGGCCAGGCGTGCAGCTTCGGCTTCGCCACGGAAATCGCTGACCTGGCGTTCCAGTCGCAGTACTTCGACTTCCGACAGCACGCCTTGCGCGACCATCGGCTTGCTGATGGTCAGTTCGCGCGTGACCAGACGCTGGCTTTCTTCGAGCTGGACCATGCGGGCGCGCTTTTCGCGCAATTCCTGGGTGCGCTGGTTGGCCTGTTCGCGCAGCACCGTCAGGGCCGATTCCAGTTCGCGCTGGCGGTTCTGGTAAAGCTGCTTTTCTTCTTCGACGATTTTCGGATTGGCGCGCAGCAGTTCGGGCGGCGCGACAAAGGCGCTGCCGACGGTCTCGGCGGCGAGGCGGGCAATCTTCGCCTGCAGGGCTTCGTACTTGGCCGTGACTTCATCGACCGATGACGAGAAGCGCGTCTTGTCGAGCACCAGCACGATCTGGTTCTGCTGCACCAGTTCGCCGATGTGTACCGGGATCTCGGAGACGATGCCGCCCTCGAGGTTCTGGATCACCTGGACCTGGCCGGACGGAATCACCTTGCCTTCGCCGATGGTGATTTCATCGATCGGGGCAAAGGCCGCCCAGACCACCGCGATGATGACGAACAGCACCGCCCCCCGGATGATCAGCGAGCCGAAGCGCGGTGCGCCGGTGACCAGCGCGGCGCTGCTGTCGGACATGAATTCGATGTCGGCACGGCGCTCGGCGTCATCGGTGCCGGCGGGCAGGACCAGTTGCTGGAGCTTCTTGTTCCAGACGGCGAGCGGAGATTTAAACTTTCGTGACATGCAGCTTCCCTCCGGATAAGGCTTCCAGCACTTGCTCTTTCGGACCATCGGCGATGATGCGGCCGCCTTCGACCACCAGCAGGCGATTGACCAGCGTCAGCATCGAGGCGCGGTGCGTGATCAGGATCAGTGTCTTGTTGCCGAGTTGCTGTGACAGACGTGTCTTGAAGTTGTCTTCGGAGCGGTTGTCGAGCGAATTGGTTGGCTCGTCGAGCACCAGCACGTTCGGGTCCTGCAGCAGTGCGCGGGCAATCGCGACCGACTGGCGCTGGCCGCCGGACAAGCCATAGCCGCGCTCGCCGACCGCACGGTCAAAGCCTTGCGGATGGCGATTGACGAATTCGGTGACGCCGGCGATGTCGGCGGCGCGCAGCATCGCGGCATCGTCGGCGTGCGGTGCGCCCATGACGATGTTGTCCTTGATGCTGCCGAAGAACAGCACCGGGTCCTGCGGCACATAGCCGATGTGGCGACGCAGGTCGATTGGATCGATCTGCTGCTGGTCGACACCATCGATCCAGATCGCGCCATCGCTGGGCTGGTACAGGCCGAGGATGAGTTTTTCGATGGTCGATTTGCCGGAACCGATGCGGCCGATGATGCCGACCCGTTCGCCGGGCGCGATCTTGAACGAGATCTTGCTGAGCGCTTCGACCGGTTGTTCGGGGTAGGCAAAGCTGGTGTTCTGGAATTCGATGCCGCCCTGGAAATCCGGCCTGTGCACGAAGCTCTTGCCGGGCGGATGTTCGACCGGCAGGTTCATGATGCGGTCCAGCCCCATCAGCGCAGTGCGCGCGTGATGGAAGCGCGTGGCCAACGCGGCCACTTGCGACAGCGGTGCCAGCGTGCGCCCGGCCAGCATCGTGCAGGCGATCAGCGCACCCATCGACAAGGCCTTGTCGGCGATCAGGTAGACGCCGACGATGATGAGCGCAACGTTGGCCAGTTGCTGGATCAGTACGCTGGCATTGATGCTGGCGGCGGACAGCAGGCGGGCGCGCAAACTGAGTTTGCCGATCTGGCCGGCCAGCTGTTCCCAGCGGCGCTGGGCCGGACCTTCGGCCGAGATGGCCTTGATCGTATCGAGCCCGGCCAGGGTTTCGATCAGCGTGGCCTGGCGTTGCGAACCGACCGTGAAGGTCTGGTTGATGACGCGCGCCAGCGGTCGTTGCAGCAGCATGCCCGGGATGAGGATTAGCGGAATCGCGACGATAGGCACCAGCACGAGCCAGCCACCGACCCACCAGATGATCAGCAAATACAGCAGCGTGAAAGGCAGGTCGATGAGCGTGGTGATGGTGGCCGAGGTCAGGAATTCGCGGAAGGATTCGAATTCGGTGAGGCTGTTGGCAAAGCCGCCGACCGACTTGGGGCGCACGGCCAGCCGGATCGCGAGGATTTTTTCGTAGATCGCCGAGGACAGCGCCATGTCGATTTTTTTGCCGGCGACGTCGATGAAGTAACCGCGCAGGCTGCGCATCGCAAAGTCGAACAGGAACACGATGGCCACGCCGATAGCCAGCACCCAGAGCGTGTCGAAGGTCTGGTTCGGTACCACGCGGTCGTACACGTTCATCGTGAACAGCGGCAGCACCAGCGCGAACACGTTGACCAGCAGCGAGGCGATCAGGACTTCGGAATAGATGCGCCAGGATTGCCGCAGCGGGGTCCAGAACCAGTGCCCGCCGGCGGGCGTGTCGTCCTTGTCGGCGCGGCTGTCGAATTTGAACATCGGCCGCACGAAAATCACATGACCGGTGCACGACGCTTGCAGGATATCGAGGTCGATCTCGAGTTCGCCATCGCCGGATTCGGGCTGGATGATGCGTACCGTACCGTCGTTGCCCTTGTGGGTCAGGATGCAGGCCTGGCCATCCATCAGCAGCAAGACCGCCGGTAGCGTCAGCTGGCTGATGCGCGGCAGCGCGCGCTTGACGATGCGCGCCGACAGGCCGGCGCGGGCGGCAGCACGGATGAACAGTTCGGGAGTAAGGCGGTTGTTTTCCAGCGGCAGGCCGGCGGTCAGTGTCTGGCGCGAATGCGGCTGGTTGCGCAAGCGGGTCAGCGTGACCAGGCATTCTGCCAGCGGATCATCGGGTTGCATCGCATCACGGGGCAGCGGCCAGGCTGGCGGGATGGGTTTCGGTGCCTCGGGAGGATGTTCGTTGTCACGCATGAAAAGCCTTGTGGTGTGCGTTCTGGTGCTCCGGAGTTTAAACGTAATCAGGGGCGCTATTGAGGGCGATATCAAACGACACCCGGAAAATCGCGCTAGCATAGGCCGCCCCGGCCACCCCGAAAGACTCCGTGCGATCACGCGACTTACGCTTCCTCAAGCTGGTGTTTGCCCTGCTGCTGTCTTGCTGCTTCGCCGCTGCTGCGCGCGCAGCAGCGCAGCCTGTGCTCGAAGTGGTGTCGTTCGGCTTGGCCGGCGGTCGTGCCGGCAGTCCGACGGCAGCCGCACCACAAGACTTCGTTTATGACGGCATCCCGAAAGCCGATGGCCGCGCATCGACCTGGAGCGGACCGATGCTGGTGGCGCAGAACGACACCTGGCAAACCATCCTGGCGCGTCTTCAGACTCCCGCTGCTGCCTGGACCGCGCGCCTGACGCAAGCCGGTACGCTCGACTGGCCGCAGCGACCGGTGCGCGGCAGCAAGGTCTGGATCGAATGGAGTGATATTCATACGCCGCTGGCGGTGTTCTATTCGGTCTCGGCGCGCCAGATGCGGATGGCCACGATGACTGATGGCGAATTGCGTATCCGCGAAGCCACCCGCGATGGCGACGCACCGCCGGCGCTGTCCGGCGGCGCGCTGTACATGGCGGCCGATACGATCGGTTTGCCGGAAGAAATCGTGGATCAGCTGGTCGCGCTGTTCTCGGGCGAGCTCGATTTTCATCGCGACCTGACGCAGGGATTCAAGGGGACGGTGCTGTTCGAAATGCAGTTCAATGAGGGACAGATCGGGCGACCGGGTCGCATTCTTGCAGCGCGTCTGGTAACGCCGCAGCGCACGCATAGCGCGTATCTGTTTGATGACGTCGCTGCCGGCGAACGGCAGTATTTCAGCGCCGATGGCCATCCGGTACAGCAGACCTTCCTGCAATCGCCAATCCTGTTTTCACGGATGACGTCGGGCTATTCGGTGGCACGCTTCCATCCGATCCTGCAAACCTGGCGCGCCCATACCGGCATCGATTTTGCTGCGCCGGCCGGTACGCCGGTGCGGATCACGGCCGATGGCGTGGTCGAGTTTGTTGGTGTGCGGGGCGGCTATGGCAATCTGGTGCTGATCCGGCATGCCGATGACCTGTCGACGTATTACGGCCATCTGCAAGGTTTTAGCAAGGGCTTGAAAGTGGGCATGTCGGTGCGTCAAGGGGACTTGCTGGGGACGGTCGGGATGACGGGGCTGGCGACCGGGCCGCACCTGCACTACGAGTTACGCCGGCTGGGCCGGCCGTTCCA
>AEPR01000435.1 GCA_000195205.2 Oxalobacteraceae bacterium IMCC9480
GCTGTTGTCATGCAGTGTCCGTATCCGGTAATCAGGCAGTGGAAAAAATCAATCGGGTCTCCCGCACCCTACCTCAATCATCGAGCTCCGGGTAATGCCGCCAGATATCATCATTATTAAAATCCAGCCGTCTTTTCGAGCGCAGATAGCGCGCCACGTTGGGCACTAGCGCAACCCGCTGCTGCAATGCCAGCAAGCGCGGCACCTCGACACCGACCCGCGCCATCGCCTTCGGAAAGGCATACCCCAGTCCGGCCAGCATCTGGAACATCGACAGGTCCGCGTAGCTCAGCGTATCCCCTACCAGCCAGGTGTCGCCGGCCGGATTGCGCTCGAGGATGCTCTCGAAGTAGTGCAGGAATTTGCTCAGCCGTTCGCGCCGGAATTCAGTCGAACGGCGCAGCGCCTCCGGTTTCTGATCCTCGTAATACGCGCTACCGCCGACCGGATGATGGGTGTCATGGACTTCACCGACGAAGTCGGCAATGGTCAGCTGGCATTGATGTACCCAGGCCCGGCCGGCCTCGTCGGACGGCACCAGTTCCAGTTGTGGTCCGAGCGCCTGCAGGATACCGGCGACCTGCGCGATGACCGCGCCATCAACGCGAATGAACGGCGGCGCAAAAGGCGGATGGATGATGGCGGTACTTTGCAAGGTATCGAGCAGCTGCGTCATGCCGTCTTCGCCGCGCGCCACATCGATGTAATCGGCGTCGGCCGCCTCGAGTGCGAGCCGGATGAATTCGCCGCGGCCCTGGATGTCGGGCCAGTAGTAGAGTTCGATCTGCATGTCTTGTATCCTTCGTGTTTTCAATTCCTGCATGAGCATTCCATGGAAGATCTCGACCAGCGTTACCAAGTCCGCCAGCGCAAGGCCAACCCCGACGAGAAGGACGTTCCAGTCTACGCCAAGGCAATGATCGGCAAGACCGGCGCCTTCGAAGGCGTCTCGTTCATCCGCAACAAGGACAAGGCCTCGGTGATGACGATGGCACTCGCACAGCAAGTCATCGACTGGACCGAAGCGCGCAAGACCCGCGCCGGCGAGTACGTCACCACCATCATTTGCAAGGGTCAGTAAGGTGCACTGGCTGCGCAATTCGTAGGGTGGGCACGGCTTCACCGTGCCCA
>AEPR01000434.1 GCA_000195205.2 Oxalobacteraceae bacterium IMCC9480
GACGCACCAGTCGGCATAAAAATCGAGCATCACTGCTTGTTGCTGCTGCCGGGCGTGGGCCAGTGCCGCATCCAGTTCACGGGTGCTTGTGACACGGGTAAATTGCAGCGCGTCCTGCGCGCGTGCGGCGTCGCCCGGGCCGCGCAACTGCGCCAGCGGTTGCAGCAGCGAGCGCCCGCCCGAGGCCGCGCCCAACAGCAGAACAATGGCCAGCGCCACGAGGCCGGCGCCGCCGGTGCGCGCCGCCACCGAGGGCGCACCGGCCGACTCGCCGGAACGACCGAACAGCCCCAGCAACGCAGCCGCCACCAGCAGCCAGGCGGCCCACGCCAGCATCTGCACGGACACCGGCAATACCGGCATCACCATCCAGATAGCGATACCGAGCAGCACCATGCCGAACAGTTTCTTGACGGCGACCATCCATGCGCCGGCGCGCGGCAGCAGGCTGCCGGCCGATACCCCGACCAGCAACAGGGGCAGTCCCATGCCGAGCGCCATCGCAAACAGCGCAAGCCCGCCCAGCACCACGTCGCGGGTCTGGCTGATGTAGACCAATGCGCCGGCCAGCGGCGCGGCCACGCACGGCCCGACGACCAGCGCGGAAATCCCGCCCATGACGAACACGCCGACAAACGAGCCGCCCCGAAACCCATTGGACCAGGCCGTCGCGCGTCCCTGGATAGACGCCGGCATCTGCAGGTCATACCAGCCGAACATCGACAGCGCCAGTGCGACCAGCAGCGCGGCAAACCCGCCCAGCACCCACGGATTCTGCAAGGCCGCGGCCAAGCCTTCGCCCGCCAGTCCCGCCGCCACGCCGAAGGCGGCATACACCAGCGCCATCCCGAGCGTGTACGCCAGCGCCAGCAGCAGCCCGCGACGGCGACTGACCGGCCCGCGTTGTCCGGCAATCAGCGATGACAGGATGGGCACCATCGGCAACACGCAGGGCGTGAAAGCGAGCAGCACACCGGCCAGCCAGAACACGCCGATGGTGCGCAGCAGGCTGCCCGAGGCCAGCGTCGCGGTGATGCTGTCGGGTGCCGCATTGGCGCTCTCCGGGGTCGTCGCTGGTGTGCCGGCCAGTGTGACGGCATTGGTCGTCGCGCCCAGGCTGGTCAGCGCCAGTTGCAGGTCGGCGCTGGCCGGCGCGTAGCACAAGCCCGCCTCGGCGCAACCCTGCCAGCCGGCCGTGATCGGGGACAAGGCTTTGCCGCCGGTCAGGTGCAGATCGAGGTCCAGCGCGTGCCGGTAAATCACCATCGTCTTGTTGAAGTTGGCATCGAAATGATCGATCCCGGCCGGCATCGTCACGGCTTGCCAGCTCACTCCCGGCATGGCGGACTGGAGGTGGATGCGGTCGCGATACAGGTGATAGCCGGGTGCGATATCCCAGTGCAGCCGCACGGTGCGGCTATCCAGCGCACGCGCCGAAAAGACAAAAGCTTGCTCGGAAGAGAGAAATTCGTCGGCCAGTGCCGGCAGTACCAGCAGCAGGCTTAGCAACGCACTGCAGACCATCCGCAGCAGGCGTGAAGGAGAGGACAGAGGAGGTAAAGACATGGTTCACCTTTGAAATCAGGGGAAACCTGCGACGTCATGGCGCAAAGCCGGCGTGCGGCAAGCAGTTTCCGGAGCGTGTGAATGGAGAACGACGGGAGAACAAGCGGCCCTTGCGGGATGCCGCTGCGGCCAGTACTGATACTGGCATCGTTGTCCCGGGCCGCTCTGCGCCAGAACAAGCGTCGGCCAGAATCAGTCGAGGATTTTTGCCGACGAATCAGGTCGCGGGCAACGGTTAAGATGACCAGTCCTTTTCAAGATTGCGACCACGCCCATGAAAATCCTGTACCAGGCTGCCAGCCTCATCGAAGCGCACATGATCGTGCACCTGCTCGAACAGCAGCACCTGCACGGCCGTATCGATGGCGAATACCTGCAGGGCGCAATCGGTGAATTACCGGCATCGGGCATGATCCGGGTGATGGTGGCGGAACAGGATTTCGATGCCGCGCAAGAACTGATCACGCAATGGGATGCGGCCCAGCCGCCATCGGCCGCGGCCGCACCGGCGCTTGCGCCGGCTCCGTCATGGGGTCTGCTGGCGGCCGGTTTTATTGCAGGTGTGCTGTGTACGGCGGCGTATTACCACTCGGCATGGCGCGTGGTGCTGCAGGATTGAGGACCGCGCAGGCCGCCAGTTGCCAGGGTCCATCGCCGTGCTGCAATGCCGATGCCGCATCCGTGCATAATCGGGGCATTGCCACTGACGACCATCCCATGTATCCCGACCTCCCGCCCTGCACTGCTTTGCGTTTACCTTCCTGCCCGATCCCGGCTGCGCACTACCTTGCCGGAAGCCGATGATGTCGGGCCAACTCATCCTGTTCGACCCGCAAGATACCCGCAGCGCGGCACCGTCACCCTGCATCAATGTGTGCCAGATGGACCAGCGCAGCGGCCTGTGCGAAGGCTGCCAGCGCGACATCACCGAAATCGTCGCCTGGGGCAGCGCCAGCGAGAGCGCCCGGCGCACCATCTGGCGCGCCATCAATGAGCGTCGCGACGCCCTGTTCGATGACTGAGCCACTGCCCGCGACGATGCAGGTTTTCGAGCGCGGCTGGCTCTCGTCGAACAATATCCTGTTCACCGGTACGCAAACTGCGCTGGTCGATAGCGGCTACCTGACCCATGCGCCGCAGACACTGGCCCTGGTGCAGCATGCGCTGCAGGGCCGCCCGCTCGACCTGCTGGTCAATACCCATCTGCATTCGGACCATTGCGGCGGCAACGCGCTGCTGCAGCAGCACTACGACTGCCGCACCGTGATCCCGGCCAGCGAAGCCGGCAAGGTGCGCGACTGGGATGAAGACGCGCTCAGTTTCATAGCCACCGGCCAGCAATGCGCGCGCTTCGGGTTCGATGCCACGCTGAGCGCCGGCCAGACGATCCGGCTGGGCGACATGGACTGGCAGGCGCTAGGCGCACCGGGCCACGATCCGCATTCGCTGATTCTGTATTGCCCCGCCGAACGGCTGCTCATTTCTGCCGACGCCTTGTGGGAAAACGGCTTCGGCGTGATCTTTCCGGAACTCGATGGCGAGTCAGGCTTCGCCGAAGCGCGCGCGACGCTGGAGCTGATTGCCACGCTTGATGTGCGGCTGGTAATACCGGGGCACGGTGCGCCGTTTGCCGATATCGGCAAGGCGCTCGCCACGGCGTTTTCGCGACTCGATTACCTGGCCGCCGATCCGGTGCGCAATGCGCAAAATGCGATCAAGGTCTTGCTGAAATTTTTGCTGCTGGAGCGCCAGCAACTGGCGCTTGATCAGGTGGCGATCGTGCTGGGCGGGATGCCGCTGGTGCAAGAGTCGAACCGGCGCTTTCTGCAATTGCCAATGGAGGAACTGGCGCAGTGGGCGATGGCGCAGTTGGTACGGGTGGGCGCGGCGCAGGTGCAAGCAAGGTTGCTGGTAAATCGGGACTGAGCGCCATGCGAGGTCGAATGGCGCTCTGTTGTCAGAGGTTGGGCGTCGCCAGATACGCCGCCAGGTTGCTTGCATCGGTCCCCGATATCCTGCTTTGCAGATAACCCATACCCCCGAGATTATTGTTGATGGCATTGGTGATGGTGCTCGGCGAATTGGCACCTCTCAAGACGCGAGACACGTTGTTGGCAGGCCGGGACGAGTGGCATGAGGCACATTGGGCGGCGTAAGTAACTTTGCCTAGCGCGGCGGCGGTTGGTGTTGGTGTTGGTGTTGGCGTTGG
>AEPR01000433.1 GCA_000195205.2 Oxalobacteraceae bacterium IMCC9480
CCCTGCGGTTATTGCACCCTACGATTTGGCGGTTTGCTTCAGTGACCAAAACCGAAAACCGCACCCAACAAGGAGTCCCGCAATGCCCTATACCACCCTGATCCAAGCCTCCGCAATCAACCCCGCCACCCACCTCCTGATCGACTGCCGCCACGACCTCGCCAACCCCGAAGCCGGCCGCATCGCTTATGCCGGAGGCCACCTCCCCACCGCCCGTTTCGTCCAGCTCGACGACGATCTCTCCGGCCCGAAAACCGCCGCTGACGGCAGTTTCGCCGGCCGCCATCCGTTACCGGCAATGGATGATTTTATCGAGACACTGCGCCGCCTCGGTGTCAACGACGACAGCCAGGTCATCGTCTACGATGCCCATGGCGGCATGTTCGCGGCACGGCTGTGGTGGATGTTGCGCTGGGCCGGTCATGCACAGGTCGCGGTCCTCGATGGCGGCTTGCCGGCGTGGATCGCTGCCGGCGGCGTCACGACAACAGCCACCGTATCGGTCACGCGCGGCAACATCAGTGCACGGCCAACGCTGACCCGCACGGTCGATGTCGACCAGGTCCTGGCCAGCCTTGGTTCGACCACGCTGACCATCGTCGATGCCCGCGCTGCAGACCGCTTTCGCGGAGAAAACGAAACGCTGGATCGCGTCGGCGGCCATATCCCCGGTGCAAAAAACCGCTTTTTCAAGGACAACCTGCAAGCCGACGGGCGCTTCAAGACGGCCGATCAGTTACGCACGGAATTTGCCGGCGTCATCACCATCCCTGCGGATAGCGTGATGCAATGCGGCTCCGGCGTCACCGCCTGCCACAACCTGCTGGCGCTGGAGATCGCCGGCCTGACGGGGGCAGCACTGTATCCGGGGTCCTGGAGCCAGTGGAGTGCCGACACCGCGCGACCGGTGGCTACTGGCTCCTAGACCTGCGCAGCCACGCCATCGCCCCGAGCAATGCCAGCCCTCCCAGCATCAGCGCAGTGCTGCCCGGCTCGGGCACCGCAGAGGCTGTCGCCGCCAGCAGCATCGGACTGCCCGGCACCAGCGACGCGCCGGCCACCGAAATGCGGTCGGCAGTCAGCGGATTGGCCAGGCCCTGCGCAAACGCGCCGTTGACGCCGCCGTAGGCGGACTGGAAAAAGAAGGTCACGCCGTAGTCATGAGGAGTCGCATCAGGCGCCTTGTCAAAAAAGTGCAGCACCCCGCCGCCCAATCCGAACAGGTCGTTTTCCTCTTCTATCCTGAAGTCCCAGATGGGTCCGGTATCGATGGCCGTGATGCCCATGTCGGAAAAATACGGCAGGTATAAATCGGTCATGTTGTACCGGCTGGCATAGGCCAGACTGCCGGCCGAGGCAAACACCGCGTAGTCAAATGTTCCCGCCAGATTGCCCGACACGACAGTCATGGCCTCAGGCTTCTCGCCAAACGCCAGTGCCGATGCACACGTCGACGCCATCAGCGCCACCGCGACCCACTTTACCGCCTGTCCAACGTCAATATGCATGATGAATGTCGTCCCTCGATCAATGGTTATCACCCGGATTTTGTGGTCCTTATGATAACTATAAATTCGGCGACGACCGACCTTTAATGGTGTCTTGTCATTAACACCACGATGGCAATACCCAGTCCGATCAGCAAGACCTGCGGGATGGTTTCACGCAAGGTCGCGCGGCGCTGCATTTGCGGCATCAGATCACTGACGGCAATGTAGATAAAGCCCGATGACGCAAACACCAGCACGTACGGAATCCACTGCATCCCTTGCGCCAGCGTGAAGTACCCGAGCAAGCCGCCCAGCACCGCCATCAGACTGCTCAGCAGGTTATAAAAATACGCCCGCTTGCGCGAGAACCCGGCATTGAGCAGCACGATGAAGTCGCCGATTTCCTGCGGGATTTCGTGGGCGATGATGGCCAGGCCGGTGACGATGCCGAGCGTCGGATCGGCCAGGAAAGCGGCGGCGATCAGAATGCCATCGGTAAAGTTGTGCATCCCGTCGCCGACCAGAATCATCCAGCCGGACTTGCCGGCTTCGTGCGCATCATGCCCATGCTGATGGGCATGACCATCGCCTTCGTGGTGATGCGAATGGCGCAGGATCGCCGTTTTTTCGAGCAGGAAAAACAGCAGCAAGCCGCCCAGCAGGACCGCGAACAGTGTGTGCGTGTCGGCACCCGATTCGAATGCTTCCGGCAGCGAATGCAGGAACGACGTCGACAGCATGATGCCGACCGACAGGCTGACCATGCGGTCGACCATTTTAGAGAGCAGTCCGAATGAAAAAATCGCGGCGGCAGAGATGCTGAAGACGCCCGATACGGTGGTGACTAACAGGATGCTAACGAGGATGGTATTGATGGCAGTCCCGGATGGTCAGGCAGAAAGGGACCAAATTATAGTGCACCCGATCAGGCTGACAACAAAGCACGTGCCGTGTGATAACCAATGCTGCGGCTGTCCGCCGGCAATACCCGTCATCAGCCGGCGCGTATGGCGATAACCCGGTCAGCTGCTAACCTAGGCGGATACGATCACCGAGGCTATGTCCCATGTCCGAATCCATCCGCTTTCATTTCCGTGGTGCCATGCGCGAAGTCGACGCCGCTGCCCCGCTGCGCACCGTGCTGCAGTACCTGCGCGAAGACCTGCATTGCACCGGCACCAAGGAAGGCTGCGCCGAAGGCGATTGCGGTGCCTGCACGGTCATGGTCGGCCGGTTGCACGACGGCGCGCTGCGGCTCGAACCGGTCAATGCCTGCATCCGGCTATTGCCGACACTCGATGGCAAGGCGCTGTTCACGGTCGAAGATTTGCAGCAAGCCGATGGCACGCTGCATCCGGTCCAGCAGGCGATGGTCGACTGCCATGGATCGCAATGCGGCTTTTGTACGCCCGGCTTCGTGATGTCGCTGTGGAATCTGTACTTGCAGCGCGAAGGCCAACCGGCCCCGCCGTCACGCCGGCAAGTCGATGACGCGCTCTCCGGCAATCTGTGTCGCTGCACCGGCTACCGGCCCATCATTGCGGCGGCCACGCGGATGGGCGAACTGCCGCCGGTCGCCTTCGATCGCGCCACCGTCATCGCTGCGCTGGAACCTCTGCACAGCGACACGCTGCGCACGCATGCGCTGGCCGATGGCTACACCTTCTTCGCGCCGCGCACTCTGTCGCAGGCAATTCAATTGCGTACAACTCATCCGGCGGCAACCCTGCTGGCCGGTTCGACCGACGTCGGCCTGTGGTTCACCAAGCAGCTGCGCGTGCTCGGCGATATCGTCTATCTGGGCGAGGTGGCCGGACTCGACGCGATCGACAGCAGCGACACCCATCTGCAGATCGGCGCGACCGCTTCGCTGGAAGCGGCCTATCAGGCCATCTGCCAATACTATCCGGACGAACTGACCGAACTGTGGCAGCGCTTCGCCTCGCTGCCAGTGCGCAATGCCGGCACGCTGGGCGGCAATGTCGCCAACGGCTCGCCGATCGGGGACTCGATGCCGTGGCTGATCGCGCTCGGTGCCGACGTCGTCCTGCAAGGCAGCACCGGCACGCGCACGCTGGCACTGGAGGACTTCTATCTGGGCTATCAGAAAAAGGATATGCGTCCCGACGAACTGGTCGCCGCGGTCCGCATCCCGCTGCGGCAAATGGGCCAGCAATGGCGCACTTACAAACTGGCCAAGCGTTTTGATCAGGATATTTCGGCGGTCTGCGCGGCGTTCTCGATCCGGCTGGAAGGCGACCTGATCACCGATATCCGCATCGCTTACGGCGGCATGGCGGCCACGCCGAAACGCGCCAGCCATGCCGAAGGCAGCCTGCTCGGCCAGCCATGGAACGACGCCAGCCTGACCCGCGCGATGGCGGCACTGACCAGCGACTACACGCCGCTGGGCGACATGCGCGCCTCCGCCGCGTACCGGATGAAAGCCGCGCAGAACCTGTTGCGCCGCTTCTGGTTCGAAACCCGCACCGATGCACCGCTGGCACCGGCACAGGTCAATGCTTTTGCGCACGGAGACACGCCATGAATTCACGTACCGACCTGCCTAGCATCTGGGCCGAAGTCGGCCGTTCGCATCCGCATGAATCGGCCGCGCTGCATGTGCTGGGGACAGCCACCTATGTCGACGACGTCGCCGAAATCCACGGCACGCTGCATGCCGCGCTGGGCCTGTCGGCACAGGCGCATGCGACCTTCACGACGATCGATCTGACTGCCGTGAAGGCCTCGGCCGGCGTCGTCGCGGTGCTGGTCGCCGCCGACATCCCCGGCCTCAATGACTGCGGCCCGATCATCCATGACGATCCGATTTTTGCCGACGGGCTGGTCCAGTATGTCGGCCAGCCGCTGTTCGTCGTGGTGGCCGATACGCATGACAACGCACGTCGCGCGGCCCGGCTGGCGCAGGTCGATTACACCGCCCTGCCCGCGCACCTGACCCCGGAATCCGCTCACGCAGCGCAATCGTATGTGCTGCCGCCTATGCGTTTGCAGCGCGGCGATGCGGCAGCAAGGCTGGCACAGGCACCGCATCGCGCCAGCGGCACGCTGTCGGTCGGCGGCCAGGAACAGTTCTATCTCGAAGGCCAGGTGGCCTATGCGATTCCGCAGGAAGACCGCGCGATGCGGGTGCTGTGCTCGACCCAGCATCCGTCCGAAATGCAGCATGTGGTGGCCCATGCGCTGGGCCTGCTGGCGCATCGCGTCAATGTCGAATGCCGGCGCATGGGTGGCGGCTTCGGCGGCAAGGAATCGCAGTCGGCGTTGTGGGCGGCAGCAGCAGCCATCGCGGCCGACAAGCTCAAACGTCCGGTCAAGCTGCGCGCCGATCGCGACGACGACATGCTCGTCACCGGCAAGCGCCACTGCTTCCGTTATGCGTATGAGGTCGGCTACGACGACAGCGGCCGCATCGTCGCCGTGAAGCTGGAGATGGTGCTGCGCGCCGGTTATTCGGCCGACCTGTCGGGTCCCGTTGCGACCCGCGCGATCTGCCATGTCGACAATGCGTATTACCTGTCGGATGTCGATCTGCGCGCGTTTTGCGGCAAGACCAACACGCAATCGAATACGGCTTTTCGCGGCTTCGGCGGCCCGCAAGGCGCGCTCGCGATCGAGTACGCGATCGATGACATTGCGCGCACGCTGGGCATGGACGCGCTCGACATCCGGCAGCGCAATTTCTATGCGGAGGCCGGACGCGACGTCACACCGTACGGCCAGCAACTCGACGATAACGTCATCCATCCGCTGGTGGCCGAGCTCGAAACCAGCAGCGATTACCGCCAGCGCCGCGACGATGTCCGTGCCTTCAATGCGACCAGCCCGATCCTGAAAAAAGGCCTGGCGCTCACGCCGGTCAAGTTCGGCATCGCCTTCAATGTCAATCACCTGAACCAGGCCGGCGCGCTGGTGCATGTGTATGTCGATGGCTCGGTGCTGGTCAATCATGGCGGCACCGAAATGGGCCAGGGCATCCATACCAAGGTCATGCAGGTCGTCGCGCACGAACTCGGCGTGCCGCTGGCGCAGGTGCAGATCAACGCCACCGATACCGCCAAGGTCGCCAACACCTCGGCCACCGCTGCCTCGACCGGAGCCGACCTCAATGGCAAGGCGGCGCAGCATGCCGCGCGCCAGATCCGCGACCGGCTGGCGGCGTTCGTCGCAGGTCAGTACGACGTGCCCGCCGCGTCGGTCGGGTTTGCCGATGGCAGCGTGCTGGTCGCGGGGCAGGTGATCCGCTTCGCCGATGTTGTCGCCAAGGCGTATCTGGCGCGGGTGCAGTTGTGGTCCGACGGCTTCTACGCAACGCCCGGCCTGCATTGGGATTCGGCGAGCATGACCGGCCATCCGTTCTCGTATTTTGCGTATGGCGCAGCGGTGTCGGAAGTCATCATCGATACCCTCACCGGCGAATGGAAATTGCTGCGCGCCGATGCGTTGTACGACGCCGGCGAATCGCTTAATCCGGCCATCGACATCGGTCAGGTCGAGGGTGCTTTCATCCAGGGCATGGGCTGGCTGACCACCGAAGAACTGTGCTGGAACAAGGACGGCAAGCTGACCACGCACGCGCCGTCGACCTACAAGATCCCGACCGTCTCGGACTGTCCGGACGACTTCCGCGTCGCGCTGTTCAAGAACCGCAATGTGACCGACAGCATCCATCGCTCGAAGGCCGTCGGCGAGCCGCCGCTACTGTTGCCGTTCTCGGTCTTCTTTGCGATCCGCGATGCGGTTGCCAGTGTCGGTGATTACCGCATCAACCCGCCGCTCAACGCGCCTGCCACCAGCGAAGAAATCCTGAAGGCGATTGAGGCCGTGCAACTGGCGGGGTCGCCGTGAACGCGGTGCTTGTGACCGTCGCCAGCGTCGAGGGATCGGCACCGCGCGAAGCCGGCGCGACAATGCTGGTCACGCAGGACGATCAGCGCGACACCATAGGCGGCGGTCATCTGGAATTGCGCGCGTGCGAGATCGCCCGCGCGATGCTGGCCTTCCCCGAAGCGCGCCGGCTCGAACGCTTCGCGCTCGGTCCCAGCCTCGGGCAATGCTGTGGCGGCGTCGTGCAACTGGTATTCGAGACCGTCGATGCCGCGCACCGTGTGTCGCGCGACACGCACCGCACGAGCTGGCGCGTGGTCTCCCTCGATACCGATGCACCGCCGTTGCTGATCACCGATGAAGCGGCCCTGGCCTTCGACCCGGCACTGCCGACCCGCATCGTCATCGATGCCGCCGGCCGGCGCTGGCTGGTCGATCGCCGCGCTGCATGGCAAGCGCACTTGCTGCTATTCGGTGCCGGCCATGTCGGCGCGGCCATCGTGCGTGCGCTGGCCGACTTGCCGTGCCATGTGACGTGGATCGATGAACGGGCCGACGCATTCCCGACGACCGTACCGGCCAACGTCACCATCGAAATCACCGATGCGCCCGAAGACATCGTCGGGCAGGCCACCGCCGGCAGCAGCTTTCTGGTCATGACCCACAGCCATGCGATCGACCAGCAACTGTGCGCCGCCATCCTCGAACGCAACGACGCCGGCTGGTTCGGCCTGATCGGTTCGGACACCAAGCGCCGCCAATTCGAACACCGCTTGCTGGCACGCGGTATCCCCGCCGAGCGGCTGGCCGGCATGACCTGCCCGGTCGGCATCGCCGGCATCAGCGGCAAGGCCCCGGCCGTCATCGCCGCTGCGGTCGCTGCCCAATTACTCCAAGTCTGGGAATCCGTTTGAACACAATGACTAATACCGCATCACCGTTGCACGCCTATCGCGCCAGTATTTTGCACTTCACCGCCGATCCGGCTTTTGGCGACAACGCCCATGCTTTCCACGAAGACGGTTTGCTGATTGTCGAGGGCGAGCACATTCGCGCCGCCGGCGATTACGCGACGCTGAAAGCCACGCTGCCAGCCGATGCGGTAGTGACCGATTACCGCGGCAAACTGATCGTGCCCGGCTTCATTGACACCCACATCCACTACCCGCAAACCGACATGATCGCTTCGCCCGCGCCGGGTCTGCTGCCGTGGCTGGAGACGTACACGTTTCCGACCGAGCGGCAGTTTGCGGACCCCGTGCATGCGCGCGAAGTGGCCGATTTTTTTCTTGATGAACTGCTGCGCTGTGGCACCACCACCGCGATGGTGTATTGCACCGTGCATCCGGAATCGGTCGACGCCTTCTTCAGCGCCAGCGAGGCCCGTAACCTGCGCATGGTGGCCGGCAAGGTGATGATGGATAGACATTGCCCGGACTTTTTGCAGGACACTGCCGAGTCCGGCGCGCGCGATTCCGAGGCGCTGATCCGGCGCTGGCACAAGCGCGGCCGTCAGTTGTACGCGATCACGCCACGCTTCGCGCCGACCTCGACGGATGCGCAATTACAGCTGGCCGGTGAACTCGCGCAAGCCTGGCCCGACACCTACGTGCAAACCCACGTCGCCGAGAACACCGATGAAGTCGCGTGGGTGTCGTCGCTGTTTCCGCAGGCGCGCAGCTATCTGGATGTCTACGAGCAGTTCGGCCTGCTGCGCGAGCGGACCATGCTGGCGCACTGTATCTGGCTCGATGACGATGACCGTGCACGGATGGCGGCGACTGGAGCGGCAGCGGCGATCTGTGCGACGTCTAACCTGTTTCTGGGTAGCGGGCTGTTCGATTTTGCGGCGGCCGATGCCGCGCACGTGCGCCTGTCGCTGGCCACCGATGTCGGCGGCGGCACCTCGTTTTCTATGCTGCAGACGATGAATGAAACCTACAAGGTCGCGCGCATGGGCAACACGTATTTGCCGGCGCTGCGGATGTTTTACCTGGCCACGCTGGGCGCGGCGCGCAGCATGCAGCTTGAAGGCACGATTGGTAATTTTGTGGCGGGGGCGGAAGCGGATTTCATCGTGCTCGATCCGCAAGCCACACCGCTTCTGGCGCGGCGCACGGCACGAACCAGCAGCCTGGAGGAATGGTTATTTGGGTTTGCCATACTGGGCGATGATAGAGCCGTGATGGCGACGTATTCGGCGGGGCGGGTGGTGCATGTGCGGTGACAACCGCACCGTACTCAGCTTTCTGGTTTCGGCGCATCTTCACCGACAAGAACCGGACGGCCGTCTTGCCAGATCACGATGTAGTGACCCAGTCGCCTTTTTTTCTCGAGATTTTTGGTGACGGCATCTCGTAGTGCCTTGAGGATGATCAGCGCTTCCGGAGAGGGGCTGCCTGTTGGCGTGGTCATTGTGCGATCTCCTGAAGTAGGTGCTGGTAGTGTTCCAAGTGTGCGATGGTACGTAACGCGCCTGTTTGTTCAAAAACCAATTCTGGTAATGCGTCACTGTTCAGGTAGCAGCGGCAATCATCAACCTAATAACTAAACAGGTTAAACAGATTTCTCAGGCTGCGACCAAAGCGGCGCTCAATATCAACTAATGCAATGGGATGGCCGCCATGCGCGACGCGTTCAGCAACCCGAAACCGGGACATCGCTATGCTTGGCAATGCCAGATAAATGAGCACCACGCGCCAGCCAGTCGAAGGCCCGCAAACCAAAAACCGTTCA
>AEPR01000432.1 GCA_000195205.2 Oxalobacteraceae bacterium IMCC9480
GATTTTGCTTTCGATGCGTTGTTCCAGGCTGTCGATTTTGTTGTCGATGCGTTGTTCCAGACTGTCGATTTTGTTGTCGATGCGTTGTTCGAGATTCTCGATGTTGCTTTCGATGCGTTGTTCGAGGTTCTCGATGTTGCTTTCGATGCGTTGTTCCAGGGTATCGACTTTGCTTTCGATGCGGTGTTCCTGGTTGTCCATTTTGCTGGAAAGATGCTGACTCAGTGCGTTCAGATCATCTGGTGAGGCGACCGACTTTCCCAGCACGTCGCCCAGCAAATGCGCTTGCAGTTCAGCCTGTTGGACCGGCAAGCCGGCGGAGGCCAGTTTCTTTGCGTAATCGAGTGTGTCGAAGGGATGGGTCATGATCATTCAGGCTCCTTGGGGCGAGGATAGCAGAGGATTTTCACGAAGATACCCAATGTCTTTGTTTTTGTTATGCCCGATTGCCATGCCGCGATGCCTGTCGTTGCAAAACGAAAAAATAGACAAGCCGCTGTGGTATTCAAAAAAACCCGCCGGTCATCGATTCTGCGGCTATATTGCGTTCGCTATATCCCCCATCCCCGCAACCGCATATTGAAGCGGATAATCCGGCGTACTTTAACGAGAGAAAAAAATCCGGAGCCTTACGACGATGAGCGATGAATCAGCTCCAGACATGCCGCCCCGCCTGACGCTGCGTGCGATTACCAAACGCTATCCGGCCGTGATTGCCAACGACCACATTGACCTGACCGTGCAAGCCGGAGAGATCCACGCCGTGCTCGGTGAAAACGGTGCCGGCAAATCGACGCTGATGAAGATCATCTACGGCGCCGTCAAGCCCGATGCCGGCGAGGTTTGCTGGAACGGTACGCCGACCACGATCGACAATCCGTCGGCTGCGCGCCAGCTCGGCATTGCAATGGTGTTCCAGCATTTCTCGCTGTTCGACACGCTCACCGTGGTCGAAAACATTGCGCTCGGTTTGCCGAAGGGCACCCGTCTCGATGAACTGGCGCTGCGCATCACGGCCGTTGCCGCCGAATACGGACTGGAGCTCGAGCCGCAACGCCATGTCCACACATTGTCAGTCGGCGAATGCCAGCGCGTTGAAATCGTCCGCGCCTTGCTGGCCAAACCGCAATTGCTGATCCTCGATGAACCGACCTCGGTGCTCACGCCGCAGGCGGTCGAAAAACTCTTCGGCACTTTGCGCAAGCTGGCTGCCGAAGGCTGCAGCATCCTGTACATCAGCCACAAGCTCGATGAAATCCGCGCCCTGTGCCACACCTGCACCGTCATGCGTGGCGGCAAAGTCACCGGCGTCTGCGATCCGCGCAATGAGACCGCCGCCAGCCTGTCGCGCATGATGATCGGTACCGAACCGCCGGCGATGCAGCATGTGGTGCGCGCACCGGGTGCTACGGTGCTGGCCGTGCATGACTTGTCGCTGCCGAAAAATCATCCGTTCGCGACCGCCTTGTCGGCCATCAGTTTTGAGGTCCGTGCCGGTGAAATCCTCGGCATCGCCGGCGTCTCCGGCAATGGCCAGCAAGAGTTGCTGGCCGCGCTGTCGGGCGAAGATCCGCGTGCCGACGCGGCGATGATTACGCTGCATGATCAAGCGGTCGGCCGGCTCAATGCAGCAGGCCGGCGCGCGCTGGGAATGGGTTTCGTGCCTGAAGAACGGCTCGGTCGCCGTGCCGTGCCGGAGCTGTCGCTGGCGCTCAATGTCCTGTTGTCGCATCAGAGCGCAGCTACCGTGCGCGGTGGCATGGTGCGCTTCAAGGCGATCGCCGATATCGCAGCGACCGTGATCAAACGCTTCAATGTGAAAGCCGCCGGTCCGCAGGCTGCCGCCAACAGTCTGTCCGGCGGCAACCTGCAAAAATACATCGTCGGGCGCGAGATCCTGCGCGCGCCGACGATGCTGCTGGTGGCGCAACCGACCTGGGGCGTCGATGTCGGCGCAGCGGCCCAGATCCGCGCCGAACTGCTGGCCTTGCGCGATGCCGGTTGTGCCTTGCTGGTCATTTCCGAGGAGCTGGACGAATTGTTTGAGATT
>AEPR01000431.1 GCA_000195205.2 Oxalobacteraceae bacterium IMCC9480
GGGCGACAGCATCACCGCGCACGCCAACAACCTCGTCGACCGGAATCTGATCCTGCGTCTGACCGTCATCGCACGCGGTGACGACGGTTTCGATCAAGCAGATCGGACGCTGGTCGTCGCTCACGCCGCACTGCTCGGCGATCCCAATCTTGGGCGGACTTGCCATTGCGGTACGACAGATCGACTGCGAGTGGGACGCCGAGGATGCCGATGCAGGGGCTGTTTCGTTGCCCGCCCGC
>AEPR01000430.1 GCA_000195205.2 Oxalobacteraceae bacterium IMCC9480
GGTCGGTCTGACCTTGCCGATGGCGCGCGATTTATCGCGCAGCGGTATCCGCGTGATGACGATTGCCCCCGGTATTTTCGAGACGCCGATGCTGCTTGGCATGCCGCAGGAAGTCCAGGATGCGCTGGGCAAGATGGTGCCGTTTCCACCCCGGCTCGGGCGTCCTGCCGAGTACGCGCACCTCGCCAAGGCCATCATCGAAAACGTCATGCTCAATGGCGAAACCATTCGTCTGGACGGCGCGATCCGGATGCAGCCTAAATAAGCACGGACTGATCTGCCGCATGAACGTGTGGCAGATTTATCGATGACAGCGGCAGTCGGCCAGCCTACACTGAGGCAAGCAATGTGCTTGCCTTTGTTGACTTGGATGGAGCCCGCATGGTCAAACTTGATATTGTGTCGATCTTCCTTTGTGCGGCGGCATTCTCCGGTTGTGCCAACCAGTCCGCACAACTCTCCCCGCCTGCCAAACCTGCGCCCGAAGCCGCTTCCGGCTATACCGAAAAAACCGGTGTCGTCGCAAAAAAATTCATGATTGCCGCCGCCAATCCCCTGGCGACCGATGCCGGCTACCAGATGCTCAAGGCCGGTGGTTCCGCGATCGATGCCGCGATTGCCGCGCAGATGGTCCTGACGCTGGTCGAGCCACAATCATCGGGCATTGGCGGAGGCGGTTTTCTGATGCTGTTCGATGGTGTCAGTGTGACGGCTTACGATGGCCGCGAAACCGCACCGGCATCGGCCACCGAAAAACTATTTCTCGATACCGAAGGCAAACCGCTGGCGTTTCATGACGGTGTGGTTGGTGGGCGCTCAGTCGGTGCGCCGGGGGTGCTGCGGATGCTGGAACTGGCTCACCGGCAGCACGGCAAGTTGCCGTGGCCGGCGTTGTTTGTGCCGGCCATCAAGCTGGCCGATGACGGCTTTGTGGTCAGTCCGCGCCTGGCCGGCTTGCTCAAGAACGAGCAATACCTGAAGCGCGACCCGACTGCCGCGGCGTATTTTTATGATGAGGGCGGCAGTCCGTGGAGTGCCGGCCATCTGCTTAAAAATCCGGCATTGGCGGCAGTCTTGCGTGACATCGCGGCAGGTGGTGCCGATGCGTTTTATACCGGACCGGTTGCGCGCCATATCGTTGCCAAAGTACAGGGGCATCCGACCAATCCGGGGGGCCTGACCCTGGCTGATCTTGCCGGTTATCAGGCCAAGGTGCGGGATCCGGTATGCAGTGACTATCGCGCCTGGACCGTGTGCGGAATGCCGCCGCCATCGTCCGGCGGTATCGCCATCGCGCAAATGCTGGGCATGCTCGAGCCACGCGCCATGAGCGCCTATGCGCCCGTGGATGGCGTGCCGGATGCACAAGGCGTGCACCTGTTTACTGAAGCGGGTCGACTGGCGTTTGCCGATCGCGCCCGTTATGTTGCCGATACCGACTTCGTACCGCTGCCGGGCGGCAGCGTCAAGCCTCTGCTGGGCCAGCGCTATCTGGCGGCACGCGGCGCGTTGATCACCGAAAAATCGATGGGCGTCGCACCGTCCGGCCAGCCACTGGTGACCATGCTGGCGCAAGGCCTGGACACTTCGCCCGAATTCAATTCGACCACGCATCTGTCGGTGGTTGATGCGCAGGGGCAGTCGGTAGCGATGACGACCTCGATTGAAGACCAGTTTGGCGCGCGCCAGATGGTGGACGGCTTTTTGCTCAATAACCAGCTGACGGATTTTTCATTCGATGCCGCCGATGTCAATGGCCCGATCGCAAACCGGGTGCAGGGTGGCAAGCGTCCCCGCAGTGCGATGTCGCCAACGTTCGTGTTTGAAAAAGACTCGCGCAAACTGATGTTGGCGCTAGGTTCGCCGGGTGGCTCGGCGATCATCAATTATGTCGGCAAGGTCTTGGTCGGGATGATGGATTGGGGGCTCAATATTCAGCAGGCGATCAGCCTGCCCAATTTCGGTAGCCGTAACGGCCCGACCGAGCTGGAGCAAGACAGGGTGCCGGATGCGCTGGTCGATGCCCTGAAAGCCAAGGGCCACACAGTGAGACTCATGGCGCAGACCTCCGGCTTGCAAGGCATCATGCGCATGACTGTGCACGGCGAGGACGTCTGGTTCGGCGGTGCCGATCCGCGTCGGGAAGGAACGGTCAAGGGCGACTGATCGCCCGCTATGCACAACCCTAAAAAAACCGGCCTGGTCCTGACCGGCGGCGGCGCGCGCGGGGCTTATCAGGTTGGCGTGCTCAAGGCCGTGTCGGACATCCTGTGCGAGGCTGGATGGACAGCCGAGCGCAATCCCTACGACATCATTTGCGGCACGTCCGCCGGAGCGATCAATGCGACCGCGCTGGCTTGCCATGCGGACAATTTTGGCGAGGGCCTGCAGATGGTCCTCAAGATATGGGAAAACTTTTCGGTCGAGCAGGTGTATCGCGCCGATTCTTTGGGGGTGCTGCGTTCGGGGGCGCGTTGGCTGTCGTTGCTGTCTTTTGGCTGGTTGCTGCGCCGTTGGCACGCCAATCCACCCAATTCGCTGCTCGACAATACCCCGCTGGTGACATTGCTGAACCGGATGCTGAACTTCCCGCGTCTTGATGCAGCGCTGCTGGATGGCAAGCTGCACGCGCTGGCGGTGACTGCGTCGTCTTACACCGGCGGGCAGCACATTACGTTTTATCAGAGCGAGGCAGACATCGCCCCGTGGATCCGTACGCAACGGGTCTCGATGCGCGCCCAGATCGGTGTCGAGCATTTGCTGGCGTCGTCGGCGATCCCGTTGATGTTCCCCGCCACGCCGCTGTATTGCGATGGCCGGCGCGAATTCTGCGGCGATGGTTCGATGCGCCAGTTGGCACCGATTTCACCTGCCATCCACCTTGGTGCCGACAAGGTTTTCGTGATCGGCGCAGGACGGTTGCATGAGCCTGCAAGTGACAGCGCAGCCACAGCACGCTACCCCAGCCTTGCGCAAATTGCCGGCCATGCGATGTCGAGCATTTTCCTTGACAGCCTGGCAGTCGATATCGAGCGCATGAACCGTATCAATCTGACGCTATCGGTATTGTCTGCAGCGCAGCGCAGTCAGACCCAGTTGCGTCCGGTAGAAATGCTGATCATTGCGCCGTCGCAGCGACTTGATGAAATTGCCAGCC
Organism: Oxalobacteraceae bacterium IMCC9480; assembly: GCA_000195205.2. Classification (GTDB taxonomy): domain Bacteria; phylum Pseudomonadota; class Gammaproteobacteria; order Burkholderiales; family Burkholderiaceae_D; genus Actimicrobium. Next base: position 3,158 of record AEPR01000430.1, read on the forward strand.
GGCATACGGGCAGCTTGCCAAAGCCAATCCGCATGATGCTGGCCGGGATAGGTGCTACCGAGGTGCGTGGCGCGGCGCTGGCTTCCTACCTGTTATTCGAGTCGAGCTATACGAGCGAACTCATTGCGCTGGGCGAGCGGGATGCGCTCGCCCGACGTGCCGACGTGCTGGCTTTTTTTGGTGTGGCGACCGCGCCACCTCAGTCGCGCTCGTGATGATGGTGATGGTGGTGCCTGCGCCAGCCAGGCCCGCGGTAACTGACGGCCGGGTAGGGCGAGTAGATGACTTGATAGGACGGTGCGATGACAGGCCTTGGTCTCACATAGACAGGTGCAGGCTGAACATAGAGGGGCTGTGGCGTGTAATAAACCGGGGGAGGCTGGACATACACCGGTTCGGGCGCGTAGGCATACGGAGTACCTATGTTGACGGACCAGTTGACATTCGACCGGTCACTTGCGCTGGCGATAGAGCTTGCCGCGAGTGAGGCCAGTGCGATGCCGATCCAGGCCAGCGGACGGCTAACAGCAGATGTGTTCATCGGAATTCTCCTTCGGTGTCGATCGCTCGATTTAACTTCAGCGGCCTCGACCCTGTCTTGCCGTTTTTTGAAACAAACTGTTTTCGCAGCGGGTGCATCGTTGGAAATTGTCCCTGGCGTGGTGTTTTTGTCAAAGCCGCAGCCGAGGCAGCTGTCAGGCAAGTGGTGATTCGGGTTGATTCAAGCAACACAACACGTTACCCTACCGGATTGCGCGCAGATTCCGCTGCGCGCGACTCCCTACCAACATCAAGGAAAGTACCGTGTCCCTCAAGACGCCAAGACAAATGCTGCTCGGTTGCGTCGCAGCAATCCTTGCGTCCGGTGTCATGGCCCGGCAGATGCCGGAGCAGGAAAGCATTGCCGCGAGTGCGCTGCCGCCTGAAGCCAGGGCGACAGTCGTTCTGATCAAGCGCGGTGGACCATTCCCTTATGCAAAAGACGGTTCCGTATTCGGAAACTATGAACAACAGCTGCCCCGGCAAAAGCGCGGGTATTACCATGAATACACAGTGCCAACACCCGGCGCACGCAATCGCGGTGCCCGCCGCATCATCGTTGGCGGTCGACCACCGCAAGGCGCTGACTATTTTTACACTGCCGACCACTACACGTCGTTCCGACGGATCAAAGAAGAGTAGCTACTACGCACCACATAATGATTACTCGAATTGAGAGAGAAATGAGTTTGCTTAAAACCGTGCCGCCGAATGCGGTGCAGTCCATACGTGCGTTCCGGGTGGTCGAATTGCAGGCCGAAGCTGCCCGCCTGGGCCAGCATTTCCTGTACGCGTATTGTGCTGATGCACTCACCAAGCAACAGGTGCTGGTGTGTATCGCCGAATCCTTTTATTTTCCACGGCATTTCGGGAAGAACTTTGATGCATTAGCGGATTGCCTGACAGATTTGACCTACCAGGCGGGCCCGCAACCGGGTTTTCTGGTTGTCCTCGAACAATTGCCCAATACGCCAAAATTCGACAAGGAAGCCCGCGAAACGCTGCTGGATGTGTTTCGCGATGCAGCCGATTTCTGGGCTGAAAAGAAGGTTTCTTTCAGGGTTTTTTATTCGTTTCAGTAGCCGCCGTCCTCTTCCATCGCCAACCCTTTGGCTACCCCCGGATTGCACCCCGCAAGCTGTCTTGAAAGCCGGATCCTTGCGGTACAATGCGCGCCATGAGAAATATCGTGATCTTGATTTCTGGCCGTGGCACTAACATGCAGGCCATCGTCAATGCCGCAATGCAGGAACAATGGGCATGCCGGATTGCAGCAGTAATCAGTAGCCGGGCGGATGCAGAAGGACTGGTTTTTGCGGCGGGCCTGCAGATTCCGGTGTTCGTCATTGCCAGCAAGGACCATCCGTCGCGCGACAGTTTCGATGCCGCGCTGCTCGCGGCGATCGAGCCCTACACCCCGGATCTGGTGGTGCTGGCGGGCTTCATGCGTATTCTGACCCCTCAGTTTGTAGAGCATTACCAGGGGCGAATGATCAACATTCATCCCTCGTTGCTGCCCCGTTTCCCCGGATTGGCAACACACCGCCAGGCCTTGGCGGCCGGCGTGCCGGTACATGGCGCGACGGTGCATTTCGTTACCGCAGACCTCGATCACGGACCGGTCATTGCCCAGGCGACTGTCGTCGTCGAGCAAGGCGACACCGAGCAGATGCTGTCTGATCGCGTGCTGCAACAAGAACACCTGCTTTATCCGCAAGTCGTACGCTGGTTTATCGACGGACGTCTGAGTCTGCACGACGGCCAAGTGCTGCTGGCACCCGAATTCACTGGTGCCGCTTAATATTTGAAAGAAATTCCATGAGATTGCCTCCCGCAATTGTTACCAGTACCGAAGAAATCCTGCGCGATATCCTGCGCTTCACCGGCCCTGCCGACGGTACGCTTTCGCGTTTTTTTCGCGAACATCCGAAGCTCGGTTCCCGCGAGCGTGGCGCCATTGCTGAAGGCATCTACGGCGTTTTGCGGAATAAATCGGTCTACACCAGCTTTTCCGAATCCGGCAATGGCCCGACGATGCGGCGCATGACCTTGCTGGGTCTGGCCGGTGCAGTCGGCGCGGATGCGCTGGGCGGATTGAGCGAGGAAGAAGCGGCGTGGCTTGAACATACGATGCAAATTGACCGCACTCTGCTGCCGGCCGTGATGCGCTCGAACTTGCCGCAATGGTTGTTCGATAAACTCGTAGCGCGCGAAGGGGAAGAGGGCGCTCTTGCGCTGGCAGCGGCACTGAACGAGCCGGCACCGTTGGACTTGCGTGTCAACGTGATCAAGGCGTCGCGCGAAGAAGTCATGGCGGCGTTGGCCGAAGCGCCAATCCTTGCTGAAATAACGCCATTTTCGCCAGTCGGGCTGCGCGTGCTCAAAAAGCCGGCCCTGCAAAATTTGCCCTTGTTCAGAGATGGCCTGATCGAAGTGCAGGACGAAGGCAGCCAGTTGCTGGCCCAAATCGTAGGTGCCAAGCGCGGCGAGATGGTGGTCGATTTTTGTGCCGGTGCGGGTGGAAAAACACTTGCCCTTGGCGCGGCAATGCGTAACACCGGCCGTCTTTATGCTTTCGATATTTCCGAGAAGCGACTGGCCAAGCTCAAGCCACGACTGGCCCGTAGCGGCTTGTCTAATGTCCATCCGGTCCAGATTGCGCATGAAAACGATGCCAAGATCAAGCGGCTTGCCGGCAAAATTGACCGCGTACTCGTCGATGCGCCATGTAGCGGTCTCGGCACCCTGCGCCGCAATCCGGACGTCAAATGGCGTCAGACACTGGTCGGCGTAGCCGAGCTCAATGTCAAGCAGACGTCAATCCTGTCCGGGGCCGCTCGCATGGTCAAGACGGGTGGGCGGCTGGTCTACGCGACTTGCAGTTTGCTCGATGAAGAAAATGAAGATATCGTCAGCGCATTCCTGTCGACGCACGCCGATTTCGTGCTGGTGCCAATGAAAGATGTACTGGCCGAACAGCGTGTTGAGCTGGAGATGCAGGACTACCTCAAGCTGACCCCCAGCCAGCATCAAACCGACGGCTTCTTTGCCGCTGTATTCGAACGGATAAAAATAGTCTGACCGGAGGCGCGCAAGCGCATTGCAAATGCCATTCAATTTTGTTTCCGGCTTGTTGCTCGACCTGTGGTCGGATCTGCAGGAGCCGGGCGTGCTCTGGCAAATCGCCGCGATCGCCGGTTGTTTGGCGGTCGGGTGGTTGCTGGCGCGCTTGATCCGCGCTGCGTTCGCGCGTCGCGCTCAGGATGAAGGCATTTTGCGGATTGGTCTGGAAAGCTTTTCGCGGGTGCTGGCACCGACGATCAGTCTCTGCCTGGTCCTGGTGGCGCGTTCCGTCCTTGCTCCAATACTTCATATCAATTTATTGCGCGTTGCGATCCCGTTGTTGGCGTCGTTTGTACTGGTGCGGTTGAGCTTTTATGTGCTCCGTCGTGCTTTTGCCCGTGGCGGACAGGCCAGCGCCAGTGTCGTCGCCATCGAGAAGCTGGTGGCTGCCTGTGTCTGGATAGGCTTCGCGCTGTACATCACCGGCCTGTGGCCAGACCTGATCGACTTACTGGAAAAAACGGTACTGCCTCTAGGTCGCTATAAAGTATCTCTCTTGACTATCCTGCAGGCGGTTGCCTCTGTCATGGGTACCTTAATGGTGGCGTTATGGGCCGGGGCGGCGCTGGAGCAGCGTCTGATGCGGCTCGATTCGGTGCATTCGTCGATCCGGGCGGTGATGGCGCGGATGGCACGCGCGGTGCTGATCCTGATCGCCGTGTTGCTCAGTCTCTCTCTGGTCGGCATTGACTTGACGGTGCTGTCGGTGTTCGGTGGAGCGCTGGG
>AEPR01000429.1 GCA_000195205.2 Oxalobacteraceae bacterium IMCC9480
GATTCAACTGAAGCTCGATGCCATCGGCGGTGCTGCTGCCAAGGCTGCAGCGTAAAACGGGCCGGCTCAAACGGTGCGGGCAATCTTCTTCGGTTAAAGGAAAAAAATGCATAGTGCAGTCAAATTGGCAGGAGCGATGATACTGGTGACGCTGGCAGGATGCGCTTCGCTCAATCCGTTCAGCAAGCCGCCACAACGCAATCCGCCAGTCGCGCTGGTCGAGTTCAAACCGACGATGGCCGTGCGTACTGCATGGACCGTCGCGGTTGGCAAATCGAATGGTTTCGACCTGTCGCCGGCAGTCGCCGGCAGCAGCGTTTTTGCCGCCGGGGCGGACGGTACCATCGCCCGTTTTGATGTGGCCACCGGTGCGGCAATCTGGCGCATCAATGCCGGCGCATCGCTGACTGCCGGGGTCGGCAGCGACGGCAATACGGTCGCCGTGTCAGGTGCAAAAGGCATGATCTTCGCCTTCGACGGCGACGGCAAGTTGCGCTGGAAAGCACAGACTTCCAGCGAAGTGCTGTCGGCACCGGCCGTCACGGCCGACCTCGTCATCGTGCGCAGTGTCGATAACCGTATCGCCGCGTTTGATGTCGCCACCGGCACGCGTCGCTGGTTCCTGCAGCGCACGACGCCGGCATTGACCTTGCGTTCGGCACCCGGAATTGTCACCAACGATACTGCCGCGTATGCAGCAATGCCGGGCGGTCGCTTGCTGGCAATGACACTCAACAATGGCGCGCCGCTGTGGGAGGTCGCCGTCGGTGATCCGCGTGGTGCGACCGAACTCGAACGGGTCTCGGATACTTCGGGCAACCCGGTCATCATCGGCCGCGAAATCTGCGCGGTCGCTTATCAGGGCCGTGTCGCTTGCTTTGACCTGGCCGGTGGTGCGGTGCGCTGGTCGAAAGACTGGTCCAGCGATGTCGGCGTGGGTGCCGACGAGCGCTTCATTTTTGCGGCCAATGATACCGGTGCCGTGTCGGCTTTCGCGCGCGACACCGGTACCAATGTCTGGCGCAACGACAAACTCGGGTATCGCAGGCTGTCTGCGCCAGTGTCTTTCGGCCGGTCGGTAGCGATCGGTGATGGCCAGGGTTACATCCATTTTCTTGCACGCGATGACGGCGCTTTCCTGGCCCGTGTTGCCACTGACGGCAGCCCGATTGTGGCCACGCCGGTAGTGGCTGGTGATCGCGTGATTTTTCAAACTCAAGCAGGGGCATTGGTCGCGTTGGCGGCCGAGTAAAACTATTTAATGAAGCCGGTAATTGCACTCGTGGGCCGACCTAACGTCGGCAAATCCACCTTATTCAACCGACTGACCCGCTCGCGGGATGCCATCGTCGCCGACATGCCGGGCCTGACCCGCGACCGCCACTATGGTGAAGGTCGCATGGGTGA
>AEPR01000428.1 GCA_000195205.2 Oxalobacteraceae bacterium IMCC9480
CGGGCGACCTGCCGTTAAACACTTCTATTCAACCTGCGTCTGATGCTCGCCGTCCTGCCGCTCGCGCACGACACCGATGCGCGACACGGTCTCGCCGGCTTCAGTCAGTTGCGCCATCGCTGCATCGGCATCTTCCTTGGCCACGATCACGACCATGCCGATACCGCAATTGAAGACGCGATGCATCTCGGCATCAGCCACATTGCCATGCATCTGCAACCAGTTGAACAGCGGTGGCATGACCCAGGAATTTTTTTGAAGTACGACGGTCAGGTGGCTCTGTAATACGCGCGGTACGTTTTCGACCAGTCCGCCGCCGGTGATGTGGACCATGCCCTTGATCTCCATCGAGGCCATCAGTGCCAGCAGTGGCTTGACGTAAATGCGGGTGGGGGCCATCAGCGTGTCGGCCAGCGTGCGGCCGTGGAAATCGGCATCGAGGTCCGGCTTGGCCATCGCGATGATCTTGCGCACCAGCGAATAACCATTCGAATGCGCGCCGCTCGATGCCAGTCCGAGCACCACGTCGCCGGATTTGATTTTGCTGCCATCGATGATTTTTGATTTCTCGACCGCGCCGACAGCGAAGCCGGCCAGGTCATATTCGCCATCCGGATACATGCTCGGCATCTCGGCGGTCTCGCCACCGATGAGGGCACAACCGGCTTGCTCGCAACCGAAGGCGATGCCCTTGATGACATCGGTGGCAGTGGCCACATCGAGCTTGCCGCAGGCGAAATAATCGAGGAAGAACAGCGGCTCGGCACCTTGCACAAGGATATCGTTGACGCTCATCGCGACCAGGTCGATGCCGACGGTGTCGTGGCGATTGAGGGGGAAGGCCAGCTTGAGCTTGGTGCCGACGCCGTCGGTACCGGAGACCAGTACCGGCTCCTTGAACTTCTTGCTGACTTCGAACATGGCACCGAAACCGCCGATACCGGCCAGTACGCCTTCACGG
>AEPR01000427.1 GCA_000195205.2 Oxalobacteraceae bacterium IMCC9480
TGCAATGCCCTTCGGTTATTGCACCCTGCGCGCTATTATTTTAATAACGGTAACTCCTTTAGATACGGCCTGATGGTCGAATTTATTTGACAATCTATCAGAGCAGAAAAATCATCTGAACCGATATGCAAGCCATGCGATGCAATAAAATTATCATTATTATCAAAATATAGGCATAATCCAAGCTCACTTGGCAATGCAGTTTCGCCTGCACTCATGTTTTCACTTTTTAAAATTGAAAATCCGCTCAAAGTGCGCTGGTAAAATTTTTTCCACGATTTTTCTGAATAAGAATTGTCGTCAGCATGAATAGGAAATAATTCAGGATCTTCGCTCAACATCTGAGTCGTATCGGTTTGACTAGTTAAATGGTCTAGCCAAACAATTACGCTATTGATTCTGGGATCACTAGCAATACCTAAGATGCTGCCGTCCTCGAATATAACAGCAAGTGGCCCCGCGGTAAAAGAAAATGACTGCTCTTTTTTTATGTGACATTCAGCGGGTACTTGCCCTTTTTCCCACCAGCTGTAGCGTATTAAGTCGATTACTTTCTTGCCAATAAATTGGCTTAACAGATCTTTTGATATCGATGGAAAAGTGGGCTGAATTTTTTTTGATTCCATTATAATTTACCGTTATTTTCGGCAACCTTAATAAGTAAATCAATCATTCATAGATTATTTTTGCATGGTGGTGTTTTGAGCAAGTAGAGTGCAATAACCGAAGGGCATTGCA
>AEPR01000426.1 GCA_000195205.2 Oxalobacteraceae bacterium IMCC9480
CTACGACGCCGCGCAGATATCGTCGACCGAGGAGCCGGTCGAGGTCGGCGCGGTCATCACCAGCATGCGCTGCACGCAGGTAATTTTATTGATGACGTGATGACGCAATACGCCCAGCCGCGGCCATGGATACTGCTGCAGGAAGGGGGCGGCAACACCTATGTCTCAAGTGCGATGCCGCAAAAGCGCAATCCGGGTCTGCTCAATGCGACCCGCCGGGATGCCTCGACTGCCGTCACGCTGGCGCTGGGTACGATCATTCAGGCGCACAACATCACACTCGGCATGGGC
>AEPR01000425.1 GCA_000195205.2 Oxalobacteraceae bacterium IMCC9480
ACGACGACGAGGGAAACCCGGTACTGGGTGTTTGCGAGTTTGATCCTGCGGCATCAATGGATGCCACAGTACTGTCAGTGTCTCCTGTCAGTGAAACAACAACTGAAGAACTGGTACTCAGCACTTTTGCCCACGAGCTTGGCCACGCCATTTTTGATGCCCCGAGCTGGATTGCCGCTGCTGCTCAAGGCCCCGGCCTGTTTGAACG
>AEPR01000424.1 GCA_000195205.2 Oxalobacteraceae bacterium IMCC9480
GCGGATCGCTACCGAGTCCTCCGGGACGTTGCCCTGCCGTGACGCTGTAAGTGATCAGGTCCCCGGTGTTATAGCCGTGTGCGTTCTTGAAGTGAATGCTGCTGGTGGCGGTGTCCACGTTATCGACCGCAGCGGCCGGACCAGCGACGGTGACTGTCTGGTTGAACTTACTATTGGCGGTGCCGTCGCTGGTCAGCGTAATGGCTGTCCCCGCCGTGGGTGTCCACGCCTTGGCATCAGCGAAGGTGGCAGCGAGCATGATGGTGCTGGCATC
>AEPR01000423.1 GCA_000195205.2 Oxalobacteraceae bacterium IMCC9480
GCGGCAGCACACATACCCGCCAGTCATAATCTGCGACCATCCGGAAACTCGCACGCGCAATGCACGCCCCGACCCGGAGAGTTTGACCGTGGCCGGGTTTTCGCTTGCGCGTCAGCGGTCTGTTAAGATCGCGCCCCTTTGACCGGAATAGAACCTCTTTTCGGCAAACATCGCTGTCAACGACAGCGAATTACCTGGACCCGACTCATGCAACTCATTCTTTCCGCCGGATCCATCCTGGCCATTGTCCTGTGGGGCCTGTTGTCTCCGGACTCCCTGCGTGATGTATTCAACGAGGCGCTTGCCTTCATCACCCACGACTTCGGCTGGCTCTATCTGTGGGTCGTGCTGAGCCTGGTGATCCTGGCCGTGTTCCTGGCGTTCAGCCGTTACGGCAACATGAAGCTGGGCAATGAAGACGACGAACCTGAATTTTCGGTCGGGGCCTGGTTTGCGATGCTGTTTGCCGCCGGCATGGGCATCGGCCTGGTGTTCTGGGGTGTGGCAGAACCGATCTCGCATTACGGCACCGCGCCACCGGGCATTGCTGCCAACACGCCGGCCGCTGCCAATGCCGCCATGCGCTACAGCTTCTTCCACTGGGGTCTGCATCCATGGGCGGTCTACAGCATCGTCGCGCTGGCGATTGCGTTCTTCCAGTTCCGTCGCGGCGGTGCCGCACTGATCAGCACCTCGATCGAAGCCTTGCCATGGCGTGCCGCCAAGCATTCGGCCATCGTCGTCAATGTGCTGGCGGTCATTGCCACGGCGTTCGGCGTTGCCGCTTCGCTTGGCATAGGCGCATTGCAAATCAATAGCGGCCTCAATGCCCTGTTCGGCTTGCCGGTCAGCGATACCTCGCAGGTCGCCATCATCGCCATCACCACGGCACTCTTCGTGACCTCGGCCGTGACCGGCGTGGAACGCGGCATCAAATGGCTCTCGTCCATCAACCTGGTCCTGGCCGGATTGCTGGCGCTGGCCGTGTTCGTGATCGGCCCGACCGTCGCCATTATCGATACCTTCACCAACACCCTCGGCAGCTATCTGAGCGAATTCGTGCGCATGAGCTTGCGCATGACGCCGTTCAGCGAAGGCGGCTGGGTCGGCGGATGGACAATTTTCTACTGGGCCTGGTGGGTGTCCTGGTCGCCCTTCGTCGGCCTGTTCATTGCCCGCGTATCGCGTGGCCGCACCATCCGCGAATTCATCATCGGTACCGTGCTGGCACCGACGCTGGCCGCCTTCGTCTGGTTCTCTATCTTTGGTGGTACCGCGCTGTATCTGGAAATCTGGCAAGGCATTCCTCTGACCGAAGCAGTCAAGGCCGATGTCTCGACGGCGCTGTTCACGATGTTCAATGCGCTGCCGTTCGGCACCCTGATGTCGGGTGTGGCGACCGTGCTGGTGATGGTGTTCTTCGTCACCTCGGGTGACTCGGCCACGCTGGTACTGGGCATCATGAGCACCGGCGGTAATCCGAATCCGCCCAACAAGGTCAAGGTCATGTGGGGTGTGCTGGTGGCCGCGATTGCGATCAGCCTGTTGCTGGCCGGCGGACTCAAGGCGGTCCAAACGGCGACCATCGTGTTTGCGCTGCCGTTCACCGTGGTCATCATGCTGATGGCGTATTCACTATGGCGCGCGATCCGCGAAGACTGGCTGGTAGAACAGAAACAGGAAAAACTGCTGCGCAAGAAAATGCGCGCGCTCACGACGCCACCCGAAGCAGCGTCCTGACATGGCGGTTGAACTGCTACTGGTACTAGGCAAAAGCTTTCTCTTCGTGCTAGCGGCGCTGCTGCCGATTCTCAATCCGGCAGCGACCGCACCGATCTTCCTCAGCCTGACCCATGGGGCGTCGACCAAGACGCGCGCGCTGCTGGCGCGCAAGATTGCCCGCAACATGTTTGCGCTAATGGCCGGTTCGATGCTGATCGGTTCGTACGTGCTGGAATTTTTCGGCATCTCGCTGCCGATCGTGCGGGTCGGCGGCGGCCTGATCGTCGCGGCCAACGCCTGGCGTTTGCTCAACGCCAGCCATGTCACCGACGATCGCCGCACCGAACTGGCGGATCAGTATTCGAACGAACACTCGTTGCGCCAGGCGTTCTATCCGCTGACCTTTCCGATCAGCTGCGGCCCGGGTTCGCTGGCAGCGGCCATCACGGTCGGCGTATCGCTCAATGACCAGCGCCTGGCGCTGTCACTGGCGCGCATGAGCGGCGGCGTGCTGGCACTGCTGGTCATTGCCTGCTTGCTGTATCTGGCATTTCGGTATGCGCAGCGATTGCTGAAACCGTTGGGCGAAGCCGGTACCGTGATTTTCATGCGGCTGTCGGCGTTCATTCTGCTGTGTCTTGGCGTGCAGATCGTGTGGGATGGTGCGAGCGAATTGTTGCGTAGTTTGCTGGTGCCGCTGGCGGGTTGAGTGTGTTCGGTGCAATGCCCTTCGGTTATTGCAC
>AEPR01000422.1 GCA_000195205.2 Oxalobacteraceae bacterium IMCC9480
AAAATACGAGTCCCTCGCGCGCCGGTAACTGCCGGCAAATTGCCTGTTGCGCCGGCCATGAAACGCAAGGCCAGCCACGCGAAGGCCAGTGCCTCGACCTGGTCCGGCGGCACGCCGATCGTCATTGTCGATTGCACGGTCGCGGCACTTCCGCGAGCACTCAGCGTTGCCTGCAAACGCGCCATCAGGAACGCGTTGCAGGCACCACCGCCGCAGACGAATACGCCATCGACATCGGGTGCCACGGCGACGAGCGCATCGATCAGTGTGCTCGCTGTCAGTTCGACCAGCGTTGCCTGCACATCGGCATTGTCGAGGTCGCCGAAGCCCGCCAGATGCGCGTCCAGCCATTGCGCGTTGAATAGATCGCGGCCAGTACTTTTTGGCCCTGCCAGCTGGAAAAATGGATCGCCACGCAAGGCCGTCAGCAGCGGCCTATGAACTGCGCCAGTCGCCGCCCAGGCACCGCCATTGTCATAAGGCTCGCCCCGATGCCGGCTGATCCACAGATCAAGCAGCATGTTGCCGGGCCCGGTATCAAAGCCCGTCGTCGTGGCGTCGAGTTGATCTTGGGGGGACAAAATGCTGATGTTGCTGATTCCGCCGATATTGGCGATGACCCGTAAGCCATCGGTAGCGAAGAGCCGCTGATGAAATGCCGGTACCAGGGGCGCACCGTGACCACCTGCGGCGATGTCGCGACTGCGAAAGTCGACGATCACGTTGATACCGGTCAGCTCCGCGAGCAGCGCGCCATTGTTAGTCTGGCGGGTGTAGCCGAGTTCCGGACGATGGCGGATAGTCTGGCCATGGGCACCGATAGCTGCGACCTGATCCGGCGTGATGCCGGCGCTTGCAAGCAGCTGGTGGACGCAGCTTGCGTAGCACGTCGCCAGCTGGTTTGCCGCCAGCGCTTCATGGTGCAAATCGTCTGCGCCGGGATGCTGCAATGCCAGCAGCAGGTGGCGCAGGTCAGCCGGAAAATCAACATGCGCAGCGGCCAGTACATCGACCTGGCAATGTCCGGCGTGTTCATCGATGACCGCTAGCACGCCGTCGGCGCCATCGAGGCTGGTGCCGGACATCAGGCCGATAAACAGAGGCATTGCGTGGCTTACTTGAGCGCCAGTTTCGCGGCGTTTTCTTCCTGACGCAGCAGCACGAAACGGTGTGTCATGTCGCCAGCGACGCTGTGGAAGCGCTTCAGTTCCGGGCCATTCAATGCCTGTACATTCGGAATGTCGACCGACATCGGATCGCGTGCTTTCGAGGCCACCCGGAATTCATAGTGCAGATGCGGACCAGTCGCCCAACCGGTAGAGCCGACATAGCCGATGACATCGCCCTGACTCACTTTTTCACCTTTGTGCAAGCCGGAGGCAAAGCGACTCATGTGAGCGTACGCCGTCGTGATGTTCGACCAGTGTTTGAGCACGACGATATTGCCATAGCCATTTTGGGTAGCCACCATATCGACGACACCATCGGCAGCTGCGCGTATCGGCGTGCCGGTCGTAGCGGCAAAATCAACGCCGGTATGCTGTTTCCACTTGCCTGATATCGGATGCTTGCGCATCGAAAAAACCGATGAAATCCGTGAGAATTTAAGAGGCGATTTAAGAAAAGCTTTTTTCAGGGATTTGCCGTCGAAGTTGTAATAACCCCCGCCCAGTTGTGGGGCTTCATCGTCGAACCAGATGGATTGGTAGTTCTTGTTACCGTTCTGAAATTCGCCGGCAAGGATGCGGCCGCCACGGACGAATTCACCGTTTTGCCAGAATGTTTCATACACCACGTCGAAGCGATCGCCGCGTTGCAGGTCCGAGGCAAAGTCGATATCGGTGGCAAACATGTCGACGATTTGTCGGGCCACGTTATCCGGGATTTGCGCGGCATCGGTCGCGGCAAAGAGAGACGACTGGATTGTTCCGGCATGCATTTCGACGCGTCGTTCAAGTTCGGCGGGTGCCTCATAGGCTTTGAAGCCTTCACCGTCGCGGCTGACCATGAGATTTTTGGTGGTGTCATCGCGGCTGTCGGTGAGCATGCTCAACCATTGCAGTTGACCGTCTTCGGTAGTCTGGGCCTGGATGCGTTTGCCCGATTTGAGTTGCAGCACATTGCGTGCAACAGGATCGGATTTAATGAAGGATTCGGCCGCATCATCGTCGACGCCGAGGCGCATCAGGACGCTGGCGAGCGTGTCGCCGTAGCGGATTTTTTCTTCGTGAATATACAGTTGGGGAGATTGCTCGAGCGAGGCGATCTGGTCGGCGATATCCGGCAGATCCATTTCCTGGACGATCGACCTGATCGTCAGGTTGGCAGCATCAGGTGCCATAGGCGCAACAGCGGCAGCTCCGAACGCACAGATGGCCAGGAACAGCGCCGAGGCGGAGATGATGCGTGTCTTGCGGGATGATCCAAGGAAATGGCGGGTGCTGCTGCGTACGCGATTGAATTTGTCTGAATTGAACATGCAATAAGTTAGAATTTGCCGTCTCGATTCACTTCTTTCTTCTTTTTGCTTTTGTAGTGAGTCGTTGCAATGGTTGAAAGAAGTCTGGATTATACCAAACCAGATTTGGATTTCTGCCTCAATTTACCGTTCCAGATCAATGAATTCCGACCAAAAATCAAAAATAGATAAATCATTTACAACAGTTTCTTCCAGGCAGCCTACGCTGGTGTTGACGGAGAGCGTACAGCATGCATTGGCCATCACCAAGCGTGGCGTTGACGAATTACTGATCGAGTCCGAATTTGCGCAAAAGCTGGCGCGCTCGGAGCTGACCGGCAAGCCGCTGCGCATCAAGCTCGGACTCGATCCGACCGCGCCGGACCTGCATCTGGGCCACACGGTAGTGCTCAACAAGATGCGTCAGCTGCAGGATCTCGGTCATACGGTGATTTTCCTGATTGGCGATTTCACGTCGATGATTGGTGATCCATCCGGGCGCAACATTACCCGTCCGGCACTGACCAAAGAGCAGATCGAAGACAACGCCAAAACCTATTTTGCACAAGCCAGCCTGGTGCTGGACGCCGAGCGGACTGAAATCCGCTACAACTCCGAATGGTGCGATCCGCTCGGGGCGCGCGGGATGATCCAGCTGTCGTCCAAGTACACGGTTGCCCGCATTCTGGAGCGCGAAGATTTCACCAAGCGCTTCAAGGCGGGCACGCCGATTTCGGTCCACGAATTGTTGTATCCGCTGATGCAGGGTTACGATTCGGTAGCGCTGCATGCTGACCTGGAACTTGGCGGTACTGATCAGAAATTCAATCTGCTGGTTGGGCGTGAATTGCAAAAGGACTGGGGTCAGGAACCGCAGTGCATCCTGACGATGCCGCTGCTCGAAGGGCTGGACGGCGTCGAGAAAATGTCCAAGTCCAAGGGCAATTACATCAGCATTACCGAGCCGGCCAACAGCATGTTCGCCAAGGTGATGAGCATTTCCGACACGATGATGTGGCGCTATTACGAGCTGCTGTCGGCGCGCTCCCTGGCCGAACTGGCGCAATTCAAAACCGACGTCGAGGGCGGGCGCAATCCGCGCGACATCAAGGTCGCGCTGGCACAGGAAATCGTCACGCGCTTTCACAATCAGCAGGCTGGCGTCGATGCACTGGCGGACTTTGATAACCGTGCACGCGGCGGCATTCCGGATGATATTCCCGAGGTGCAGCTGGGCGGCGCGCCGCTGGGTATCGGGCAATTGCTCAAGCAAGCCAACTTGTGTGCGTCGACGTCCGAAGCCTTGCGCATGGTCGAGCAGAATGGCGTTCGCATCGATGGCGTAGCCATTAGCGACAAGGCACTCAAGGTAGAAGCCGGCACCTTCGTGCTGCAGGTCGGCAAGCGCAAGTTCGCGCGCGTCACCTTGTCCTGATGATCGGCCTGATCCAGCGTGTCACGCGTGCCAGTGTCGTGGTCGACGGGCACGAAGTCGGGGCGATAGGCGCGGGCCTGCTGGTGCTTGTTTGCGCCGAACGCGGCGACAGCCAGCGCGAAGCCGACCTGCTGCTGACCAAGCTGCGCGGCTACCGGGTGTTCGGGGATGCTGCGGGCAAGATGAATCGCAGTGTGGCTGATGTTGGCGGTGCCTTGTTGCTGGTGCCGCAATTCACGCTCGCGGCAGACACCCGCTCGGGATCGCGGCCCTCGTTCACGCCGGCGGCAGCGCCGGAAGACGCGCGGCGCTTGTTCGATTACTTCCTGGCGCAGGCCCGCCAGTTGCATGATGCGGTGGCCGCCGGCGTATTTGGCGCGCACATGGAAGTGTCGCTGACCAACGATGGTCCGGTCACGTTCTGGTTGCAGTCCCGCCCGGTGGAAATTGCCGTTTAGTCAGCTACACTGCATCCACCAACCCCATGGACTTCAGGAGACTGCGATGAAATTGTGGAGCAATTCTTTCAGAGACGGTGGCTACATTCCGGGTGAATTTGCCTTGTGTACGGTGGACCCGGACACGCATGTCACGCTGTCGGCAAACCGCAGTCCGCATCTGGCATGGAACGAATTGCCGCCGGCTGCGCAGTCGCTGGTCCTGATCTGCGTCGATCCTGATGTCCCCTCGAAACCCGATGACGTGAACCAGGAAGGCCGGACCGTGCCGCCGGATTTGCCGCGTGTTAATTTCTTTCATTGGGTGATGGTCGACATACCGACTGGTCTGCATTCGATGCCCGCCGGGCATTTTAGTGATGGCGTGACCTCGGGCGGCAAGTTCGGGCCGCCTATCGTTGATGCCGTCTTTGGCAGCGCGCGTCACGGCCTCAATGACTATACCGGCTGGTTTGCTGACGATCCGGCGATGGCCGGAGAGTATTTTGGCTATGACGGTCCGTGCCCGCCGTGGAATGATTCCGAAATCCATCGCTATATCTTTACGCTGTATGCGCTCGATATCGCGCAGCTGCCACTGGAAGGCACGTTCACCGGCCAGCAGGTGCTGACCGCCATCGCGCCGCATATTCTTGATGAGGCCAGCATAGTGGCGATCTACACGCTCAACCCGACCTTGCAGGAATAAGCCCACGATGACCGAACTGCTGCTGATCCGCCATGGCGAAACCGACTGGAATGCCGAGCGCCGCCTGCAAGGCTTTCTCGATATCGGCCTCAACGACCGTGGCCGTCAGCAGGCCGCTGCGCTGGCGCAGGCATTGCACGACGAGGTGCTTGATGTTGTGATTGCCAGCGACTTGCAACGGGCCGTGCATACCGCGCAGGCACTGGCAGTGCCGCGCGGTCTGGCGGTGCTGACCGATGCCGGCTTGCGCGAGCGCTGCTACGGCGCGTTTGAAGGATTGCGCTACGACGAAATCGTCGACCATTTTCCGCAGGCGCATGCGTCCTGGATGGCGCGCGAGATCGACGCCCGGTTCCCGCCGGGACCGCAGATCGCTGAAACGCTACGGGAATTTTCGGCGAGGGCCATTGAGAACGTGATTGCCATTGCGCAGCGCCACGCCGGACAGAAGATCGCCATCGTCACCCATGGCGGTGTGCTGGACTGTGTCTACCGAGCAGCGCGCGGCGTTGGCCTCGATAGCGAGCGGGATTTTGACATCATGAATACCGGCATCAACCGGTTTCACTGGGATGGCAAGCTATTAACCGTGCTGCAATGGGGCAACATCGCACATCTTGACCAGGCCGCGCTCGATGAAATCAGCCAGTAGGGCGTGTTACTCTCGATTGCCATGCTGCATGGTTTTTGAGTGACACCTTGCCTGAGCGACGTACGATGAAATTCAATCCGTTTTCCCGTTCCACCATGCTGACCACCTTGCTGGCCACGACCCGTGTCGCATCGCGTCCCCAGCGGACTGATGCCGAACGTATCAGCCTCAGCGGCGCGCTGCATCAGGTGCTGGCCGACTTGCCGCTCTTGAATCACCTGCCATCGAGTGCCGGTCAGCTGTGCCGCACAATTGTGGATGCCACCGGTGACTTGCGTTTTATCTGGATTGGCATGCGCGAAGAGCTTGCCGCGACCGTGGCGCCGCTGGCGATCGAGGGCGAATATGCCAGCGACTGTGACGACTGGAGCCTGCCGTCGGCCTGCTTCGACAGCATCTCGCCCTATTCGCAGGCGGCGCTTGAAAATGTCTCCGCACCCAGCGATTTCCCATCGCTATTCGCACCCTGGCGTAACAACATGGATAGCTGCACCGCGCATTGCGCGCTGGCGATTCCGCTGCGCTCCGGACGCAACGGCGTTGCCGGTTTGATGGTGTTCTATGCCGCCGATATCGATTATTTTTCGCGGCTCGGACTGGTGCCGTTCCAGGCCTTCAGCCATGTTGCCGAGATGATCTGGAAACAATCGCATCTGTCGCAGTTGCTGACGCAGCAAACCGAGACCGATGTGCTGACGGGGTTGATGAACCGCCGCAAGACCGTCGCCGTGCTGACCGGCGCAATCGGCCATGCGGTGCGTACCGGCGAACCCTTGTCCGTGCTGCTGTGCCGGGTCGAGGGCTTCGACAAGCTCAATGATGTGTACGGCTGGTCTGATGCCGATGCCATCCTGGCGGCCTTCGCCGGCATGATAGGCGCGCGCATGGCCTCTTCGGTTCAGGCCGGTCGCTGGACCGGGGTGGAGTTTGTCTATGTCTTGCCGGGATGCGATGCCGCTCATGCCGGCGTGCTGGCCGGCCAGTTGTCGCAGTATCTGCAAGGACAAGTCATTGACGTGAAGAACCTGTCGATCCGGCTCAGCGTCGGCATTGGCCTAGCGACCCACACGCCAGCGAGCAGCGGACTCGATGATCTGATCCAGCACGCTATTCAGCAAATGTTACCTGTGACGCGACCGCTATTCTGAGCCTGCAGACGCGCGCAAGACTCAGTCGTTGTCGCCGTCCATGGCCCGCTGTTGCCGCACCATGAATTCCCGGAGGGTATCGATTCCGCGCAATTGCAGGATGGTGTTGCGTACCGCCGCTTCCAGTAAGACCGCCAGATTGCGACCCGCCTCGACCGGAATGACGACCTTGCGGATGGGCAGCCCGAGCACTTCTTCATGCTGAGCGTTCAGCGGCAGACGCTCGTAGTTCTCTTCCAGCGTGCTGCGCCGGACCAGGTGCACGATCAGTTTCAGGCGCATCTTGCGGCGCACTGCGGTTTCGCCAAAAATGGTCTTGATATCGAGCAGGCCGAGGCCGCGCACTTCCAGTAAATTTTGCAGCAGGGTAGGACAACGGCCTTCGATCATGTTCGGCGCGATGCGGGCAAATTCGACCGCATCATCGGCCACCAGTCCGTGGCTGCGTGAAATCAGTTCCAGCCCCAGCTCGCTCTTGCCGAGACCGGATTCGCCGGTAATGAGCACCCCGACACCGAGCACATCCATGAACACGCCATGCATCGTGATGTGCTGCGCCAACTTTTTGGACAGATAGACGCGCAGATAGTCGATGACTTGCGCCGCTGCCAGCGGTGTGGAAAACAGCGGGATGCTGCGCTCATCGCAGACGTCCATGATTTCAGGGGGCGCGTTGAGCCCTTGCGCGATGATGAACGCCGGCGGTTCACCGGCGACCAGCTCCGAAGTCTGGTAGCGCCGTGATTCGGGCGACAGGCGTTGGTAGTACTCGGTTTCCTGATGGCCGAAGATCTGGATGCGTCCCGGATGGATCAGGTTCAGGTGGCCGACCTGGTCGGCGGCGGAAGCGGCATCCCCTGAAATGAGCCGCTCGCCACCGGCAAAGCCCGCAAACCAGCCCAGTTCCAGCAGCTCGCGGTTTTCATCGTAAATCTGCTGGATCGTTAGCAAGGTAATAGTCGGCATCGTGACTCCGTGGCGCGGTGGGATTAGCCCAGGTCGTGCAAGCTGCCTTGCCATGCAATCAGGCGGGTATGGACGGAAATCGGATCAGGGTCGGTGGCCAGCATGCTGCGGAAGACATCGTCCGAAAACATCTCGGCGATTTCGGACAGGATTTCGAGATGCTGCTGGGTGACGTGATCGGGGATCAGCAGGAACACCAGCAGGCTGACCGGCAAGCCATCGGGCGACTCGAACGGGATAGCTTCGCTCAGGCGCACGAAGGCGGCCAGTGGCGCTTTCAATCCCTTGATCCGGCCATGCGGTACGGCTACGCCGTGACCCAGTCCGGTTGATCCGAGGCGTTCGCGCGCGAACAGATTTTCGGACACGCTGGAGCGGGCGATGCCGCAGTTGTTTTCAAAAATCAGGCCGGCCTGCTCGAATGCCCGTTTTTTGCTGGAGACTTCAAGCCCGAGTACAACATTGTCGGGTGTAAGGATTTTGGCAAGGTTCGTCATGTTTCGGAGGTCATTATTGCATCGCACGAAAGGTGAATTCGACCGGATTATAGGCCTGTTTTTATGCTGGATTACAACTTTAGAGCAATCAAAAATCACCTTTTTTAGTTGTCATGCCGTACAGCCATACATTCGCGTTGGATACCAAATGGTAGTGATTGAAGTGCTACTAACATTTTGATGGTGATGCTCTGTCTATTGTCGGGCGTTGCGCTGGTTCGGTGGCATTTTGCCTGTGCTGAAATTGCTGCGCCACGGATTGATGTCCAGTCCGCCGCGCCGCGTGTAGCGCGCATACACCGCCAGTTTGTGCGGCCGGCAGTGCGTCAGGATATCCGTGAAAATCCGTTCGACGCATTGCTCATGAAATTCATGATGTTCACGAAAGCCGATCAGATAGCGCAGCAAGCTTTCCTGATTGATTGCGGCACCGACATAGTGGATTTGCACGCTGCCCCAGTCGGGCTGGCCAGTGACCAGGCAATTCGATTTCAGCAAATGCGACACCAGCGTCTGCTCGACAGCCGGTTCGTGCTGTGCCGCATGCAACAGCGCCGCATCCGGCGCATAGGTATCGACTTCGATATCAAGCCGGTCAAGCAGCAAGCCATCGAGTTCGCCGAAGCGCAAGGCGCCGAACTGATCCGGCAGCGTCAGCGCAATCTGCACTGGCGCACCGAAGCCGTTGGACAGATCGGTGCGCAACAGGGCGAGCAAGGCATCGGTATCGGCCAGACGGGTCTGGTTAAAACTGTTCAGGTACAGCTTGAAGGATTTCGATTCGATGATATTGGGCGAGTCGGCCGGCACCGTGATCGTGGCCATTGCGATCTGCGGTTTGCCGCGCAGGTTCAGCCAGGACACTTCATAGGCATTCCAGATATCGATGCCAAAGAAGGGCAGCGTGCTGCCGGCACCCAGGCCGAGCTCGCTGCGCTTGTCCTGGCGCGCGATCGCAAACAGCAGCGAAGCGTCATAGTGCGACTGGTAGCTGGCCGGCTTGCCGAGTGGCGAAGCTTCTGCCGCGCGCGGCGCGGTGATGGTCGTGGTCATTCGTGTTATCCCAAAAACAGCTTGTAGACCGGGTTGGCGGTTTCATCGTGGAAGCCGTAACCCAGGGTGGCGAGGAAGTCGCGGAAGGCTTTCATTTCTTTTTTCGGTACCTGCAAACCGACCAGGATGCGGCCGACATCGCCGCCCTGATTGCGGTAGTGGAACAGGCTGATATTCCAGTTCGGCGCCATGCTGTCGAGGAAGCGCATCAGCGCACCCGGCCGCTCGGGAAACTCGAAGCGGTACAGCAATTCGTCCTGTGCCAGCGCGCTTTTGCCGCCGACCAGATGGCGGATATGCGACTTGGCCAGTTCATCCTGGCTCAGGTCGAGGGTAGTGAACCCATGCTTGTCGAACTGTTTGGCAATCTTGGCGGACTCGTCGCGGTTGGCGATCTGGATGCCGACGAAGACGTGCGCCGCGGCGGCATCGCTGATGCGGTAATTGAACTCGGTGACGTTGCGCGGTCCGACCAGTTCGCAAAAGCGACGGAAGCTGCCGCGTTCTTCGGGGATGGTGACGGCGAAGACTGCTTCGCGCGATTCGCCGACATCGGCCCGCTCGGCGACAAAGCGCAGGCGATCGAAGTTCATGTTGGCACCGCAGGCGATCGTGATCAGGGTTTCGTCCTTGATCGGCTTTCTGGTCTTCAGTGAGCGTTCGACATAGGCCTTGGCCCCCGCTACAGCCAATGCACCTGCCGGTTCGAGAATGCTGCGGGTGTCCTGGAACACATCCTTGATCGCCGCGCAGACCGCGTCGGTGTCGACCAGGATGATTTCGTCGACCAGCAGCTGCGCGATGCGAAAGGTCTCCGCGCCGACCAGCTTGACCGCCGTGCCATCCGAAAACAGCCCGACATCAGGCAGCGTCACGCGCTTGCCGGCCGCGATGCTGCGTGCCATCGCATCGGAGTCGGTGGTCTGCACGCCGATGATCTTGATGTCGGGACGCACGGCCTTGACGTAGGCGGCAACGCCGGCGATCAGGCCACCGCCGCCGATGGCGACGAAGATGGCATGGATGGGGCCGGAGTGCTGGCGCAGGATTTCCATGCCGATGGTGCCCTGGCCGGCGATGACGTCGGGATCGTCGAACGGATGTACAAAGGTCAGCTTGAGTTTCTTTTCGAGCTTGAGTGCGTGCTCGTAGGCGTCGCTGAATGACTCGCCGAACAGCACGACTTCACCGCCGCGTGCCTTGACTGCATCGATCTTGACTTGCGGCGTAGTCGTCGGCATCACGATCACCGCATGGCAACCGAGGCGGGTCGCGCTCAAGGCCACGCCCTGGGCATGATTGCCGGCCGACGCGCAAATGACGCCACGTTTCATTTGCGCCGGCGGCAAGTGCGCCATCTTGTTGTAGGCCCCGCGCAGCTTGAAGCTGAACACGCTCTGCATATCTTCGCGCTTGAAATAAATCCGGTTGCCAATGCGCTGCGACAGCGTCGGTGCCAATTCCAGCGGGGTTTCAACGGCGACGTCGTAGACGCGGGCGTTCAGAATTTTTTGCAGATAGTCGATGGTCATGGGCGCGATGTCGGAGTGCTGCGTGGCGGAGCCGGCCGGGATGAATGCCGGATCGTCACTGCAAATGGGGAATACGTCGGAGGCTCATTATAATGGACCGCCCCCGTCACCCCTGATGTTGATCATCAGCATAAAAAGGACAGTCTTGACTCCTCTGCCGCACCCCATGGTTTTTCAGTTCAGATGATAGAAAACGCCACGCTGTGGCTGCTTGCCGCCATTGCCGCCCCCGCGGTCGGCCTGACATCGGTATTCGTGATCAGCTTTGTGTCGGCCACCTTGCTGCCGCTGGGTTCGGAGCCGGCCGTGTTTGCGGTGATCAAGGCCAACCCGGCACTGTTCTGGCCGACGATGCTGGTCGCCACATGCGGCAACACGCTAGGCGGCGTGGTCGATTACTGGATGGGCTACGGCGCCAAGAAAGCCTTGTCGACCGAACGTTACGGCCGGTGGATGCGCTGGGTTCAGTATTTCGGCGCAAAAACGATGCTGCTGAGCTGGTTGCCCGTGATCGGTGATCCGCTGTGCACGCTGGGTGGCTGGGCCCGCTTGCCGTTCTGGCCCTGCGTGTTCTACATGGCGCTCGGGAAATTTCTGCGTTATCTGTCGGCCACGGCGGTCTTGCTGCTGGTGCCGGACGATTGGTGGCGACAGATCGGCAACTGGTTTTGATCTTTCGCTTCCCCCTCGTTCGCGCAAGGGTGTTCAAGTCCGGTGCAACGCAATACGCTAAAATGCTTTTTTAGAATCCTGCAGGCAATTATTCGATGAACGCCCCGGCGCAAATTCAATCCCTCATCGCAGACAGCGGCCATGCTGCTGCTTCACGGTTGCGTGAAATCCCGTACAACTACACCTCGTTTTCCGATCGCGAAATCGTCATTCGCCTGCTCGGTGAAGATGCGTGGAACTTGCTCGACGAATTGCGCGGGGCCCGCCAGACCGGCCGCTCGGCGCGCATGCTCTATGAAGTGCTGGGTGATATCTGGGTGGTGCGTCGCAATCCTTACCTGCAGGACGACATGCTCGACAATCCGAAGCGCCGCCAGGCGCTGGTCGATGCACTGAATCACCGGCTCGGCGAAGTCGACAAGCGCCGCATCACCACCGATCTGGCCGAAGCCGGCGACGCCGTCGCGAGTCGGCGCAGTGCCAATGTCGAAGCGCTGTTGCGCGCGGCGCGCAAGGCGGTGGCCGATTTTGGAGATGAATTCAAGCACACCTATGACCTGCGCAAGCGCACCAACAAGGTCCTGTCGCGCTACACCCAGAAAGACAACATCAAGTTCGATGGCCTCTCGCGCGTCTCGCATGTCACCGATGCCACCGATTGGCGCGTCGAATATCCGTTCGTCGTGCTGACGCCGGACTCCGAAAACGAAATGGCCGGTCTCGTCAAAGGCTGCATCGAACTCGGTCTGACCATCATCCCGCGCGGCGGCGGCACCGGCTACACCGGCGGCGCGATTCCGCTGACGCCGATGTCGGCGGTTATCAACACTGAAAAACTCGAACAGCTGGGCGCCGTCGAAATGACGCGCCTACCCGGCGTCGAGCGCGATTACGCGACGATTTATTCCGGTGCCGGCGTGGTCACCAAACGTGTTGCCGATGCCGCCGAAAAAGCCGGCTTCGTCTTTGCCGTCGACCCGACTTCGGCTGAAGCCTCGTGCATAGGCGGCAACGTCGCGATGAATGCCGGCGGCAAGAAAGCCGTCCTGTGGGGCACCGCGCTCGACAATCTGGCCAGCTGGAAAATGGTCGATCCGAATGGCGACTGGCTCGAAGTCACCCGCATCGGCCACAACCTGAGCAAGATCCACGACGTGCCGATGGCGACCTTCGAACTGGTCTGGACCCATCCGGCAGAGCATGGCGTGGTCACCCCGCCATTCAAGACCGAGACGCTGAACATCCCCGGCCGCTCGTTCCGCAAGGAAGGTCTTGGCAAGGACGTCACCGACAAGTTCCTGTCCGGCCTGCCGGGCATCCAGAAAGAAGGCTGCGATGGCCTGATCACGTCGGCGCGCTGGATCCTGCACAAGATGCCTAAGCACACGCGCACCATCTGCCTCGAATTTTTCGGCCAGGCGCGTGAAGCGATTCCATCGATCGTCGAAATCAAGGATTACCTCGATGGCGAGACCCGCAAGGGCGGCGCGATCCTGGCCGGCCTCGAGCATCTCGACGAGCGCTACTTGCGCGCGGTCGGTTACACCACCAAATCCAAGCGCGGCGTGCTGCCGAAGATGGTGTTGTTCGGCGACATCGTCGGTGACGATGATGTGGCCGTCGCGCAAGCGGCGTCCGAAGTCGTGCGCATGGCCAACAAGCATGTCGGCGAAGGCTTCGTTGCCGTCAGTCCGGAAGCGCGCAAGAAGTTCTGGCTGGATCGCGCCCGCACGGCCGCGATTGCACGCCACACCAACGCCTTCAAGATCAACGAAGACGTCGTCATTCCGTTGAACCGGATGGGCGAATACACCGACGGCATCGAGCGCATCAACATCGAGCTGTCGATCAAGAACAAGCTGCAGCTGGTCGAGGCGCTCAGTGAGTTTTTCGAGAAGGGCAATCTGCCACTCGGCAAGAGTGACGACGGCGACGCGATTCCGCCGGCCGAAATGCTGGAAGACCGCGTCACCGAAGCGCAAGCCTTGCTCGACGCAACCCATGCGCGCTGGACTTATGTGCTGGCCAACCTCGACCGTCCGCTGGTCGATGCCAAGGCCGAACTGGTCGCGCTGGGCTTGCAGAAATTGTCAGCAGCGTTCGACGAGCGCCTGCTGCAGCAACCTGCCGCCACCGTCTTCGATCTGGCGCAGGACCGCACCATCCGCATCTCATGGAAAGCCGAAGTCCGCGCGCCATTGCGCCTGTCGTTCAGTGGCGCCGCCTTCAAGCCCATCCTCGACGAGTGCGCCGCAGTCCACAAACGCATTCTGCGCGGCCGCGTCTTCGTGGCGCTGCACATGCATGCCGGTGACGGCAACGTGCACACCAACTTGCCGGTCAATTCCGACCACTATGAAATGCTGCAGGATGCCCACGCTGCCGTCGCCCGGATCATGGTCCTGGCGCGCTCGCTCGATGGCGTGATCTCGGGTGAACATGGCATCGGCATCACCAAGCTGGAGTTCCTGACCCACGACGAGATCAAGGATTTCCGCGCTTACAAGATGCGTGTCGATCCGGAAGGGCGCTTCAACAAGGGCAAGATGATGGACCTGCCCGGCATCGACGCCGACTTGCGCAATGCCTACACGCCCTCGTTCGGCCTGATGGGGCACGAGTCGCTGATCATGCAGCAAAGCGATATCGGCGCGATCTCGACCAGCATCAAGGATTGCCTGCGTTGCGGCAAATGCAAACCGGTCTGCGCCACGCATGTCCCGCGCGCCAACTTGCTGTACTCGCCACGTAACAAGATCCTCGCCACCTCGCTGCTGGTCGAAGCCTTTTTATACGAAGAGCAGACCCGGCGCGGCATCTCGATCAAGCACTGGGAAGAGTTCGAGGACGTCGCCGACCATTGCACGGTCTGCCATAAATGCCTGACACCATGCCCGGTCGATATCGACTTCGGCGAAGTGTCGATGAACATGCGCAACCTGCTGCGCAAGATGAACAAGAAGTCCTTCAATGCGGGCACGACCGCGTCGATGTTCTTCCTCAACGCAACCGATCCGGCGACCATCAACGCGACCCGCCAGGTCATGATCGGCTGGGGCTACAAGGCCCAGCGGCTCGGTAACAAGCTCCTGCAAAAGTTCGCCAAAAAGCAGACCAAGGCACCGCCATCGACGCACGGCAAAGCACCGGTCCGCGAACAGGTGATTCACTTCATCAACAAGAAGATGCCGGGCAATCTGCCGAAGAAAACCGCGCGCGCCTTGCTCGATATCGAAGACGACAAGATCGTCCCGGTGATCCGCGATCCGAAGAACACCACCGCCGATACCGAAGCGGTGTTCTACTTCCCGGGTTGCGGTTCGGAGCGCTTGTTCTCGCAAGTCGGGCTGGCCACGCAAGCGATGCTGTGGCATGCCGGCGTGCAAACGGTGCTGCCGCCGGGTTACCTGTGCTGCGGTTATCCGCAACGCGGCTCGGGCGATTTCGACAAGGCCGAAAAGATCATCACCGACAACCGCGTGCTGTTCCACCGGATGGCCAACACGCTCAATTACCTCGACATCAAGACCGTCGTGGTGTCCTGCGGCACCTGCTACGACCAGTTGCAGGGTTACGAATTCGAGAAGATATTCCCGGGCTGTCGCATCATCGACATCCATGAATTCCTGCTCGAAAAGAACGTCAAGCTCGAAGGCGTCACCGGCACGCGCTACATGTATCACGACCCGTGCCACAGCCCGATGAAGCTGCAGGATCCGCTGAAAACCGTCAACAGCCTGATCACCACGATCGACGACCAGAAGATCGAAAAGAATGATCGCTGCTGCGGCGAGTCCGGCACGCTGGCAGTGGCGCGGCCCGACATCTCGACCCAGATTCGCTTCCGCAAGGAAGAAGAAATGGTCAAGGGCGTCGACAAGGTCCGCGCCGACGGCTTCACCGGCGAGGTCAAGATACTGACCAGTTGCCCGTCCTGCCTGCAAGGTCTGTCGCGCTACGATGAAGATTCGGGCACCGATGCCGACTACATCGTCGTCGAAATGGCGCGCCACATCCTCGGTCCGAACTGGATGCCCGAGTATGTCGCGCGTGCCAATGCCGGCGGCATCGAGCGGATTCTGGTGTAGCCATGACGATGCCTGTGTCAGCCTGCGAGTTGTGCGACACCGATGGCGGCGAGGTCATCGTGCGTGCCGAGAAGTGCCGCATCGTACTGGTCGACGATGCCCGCTATCCGGGTTTCTGCCGCGTGATCTGGACCGCGCATGCGGCCGAACTGACCGATCTGATTCCTGCCGATCGCAGTGTGCTGATGATGACCGTCTGCAAGGTCGAAACGGTGCTGCGTGAAGTCATGCTGCCGCACAAGATCAACCTCGCTGCGCTAGGCAATATGGTGCCGCACTTGCACTGGCATGTGATTCCGCGCTACCTCGATGATGCGCATTTTCCGGCGCCGGTCTGGGCCGAAGCGGTGCGCGTGCCGGCACCGACGTCGCTGGCCGCACGGGTGGCCTTGCTGCCCGCCTTGCGACTGGCACTGCAACGCGCTTTCAGCGCGTGATCATTCACTTTTACCGGATAACTTATTCATGACAGGCTCCAAACAATCCGCACCGAAAGCCAGTCCCACCGGACTGACCGTGCACCGCAAGTCCCGCATGCTGGAAATCGGCTTTGACGATGGCCAGAATTTTTCACTGCCGTTCGAACTGCTGCGCGTGTATTCGCCGTCGGCCGAAGTGCGCGGCCACGGCCCCGGCCAGGAAACTTTGCAGACCGGCAAACGCGACATCGATATCACCGGGCTCGAGCCGATCGGCAACTATGCGGTGCAAGCGCAGTTTTCGGATTCGCATGACACCGGGATTTATTCCTGGGAGTACCTGCACTGGCTGGGCGAGAATCAGCCCGCCCTGTGGGACGATTACTTGGCGCGTCTGCAGGCCGCCGGTCACGAAGGCGAGAGCGGTCGCGATGTGATCGCTGCGCCCAAAAAAGCCTCCGGCAAAAGCTGCGGGTAGACGACCCCCGTCGAACCCGCTCCACGCTATTTTTTATTTGGATCAGCCCATGACCAACACCACGCACTTCGGTTATCAAACCGTCGACGAACAAGACAAGGTCCACAAAGTGGCCGAAGTATTTCATTCGGTCGCGGCCAAATACGATGTCATGAATGACTTGATGTCGGTCGGGCTGCATCGCCTCTGGAAGACGTTCACGATTGCCCAGGCGGGGATACGTCCCGGTTTCAAGGTGCTCGATATCGCCGGCGGCACCGGCGACCTGGCCAAGGCCTTCGCCGCCAAAGCCGGCTCGACCGGTGAAGTCTGGTTGACCGATATCAATGAATCGATGCTGCGGGTCGGGCGAGACCGGCTCTTGAACAATGGCTTATCCACCCCAACCTTGCTGTGTGACGCCGAGAAGTTACCGTTTCCGGATAACTACTTCGACCGGGTCAGCGTCGCATTTGGCTTGCGCAACATGACACACAAGGATGTTGCGCTGACCGAGATGCGGCGGGTACTCAAGCCGGGCGGAAAGCTGCTGGTGCTGGAGTTCTCCAAGGTCGCGACCGCGTTGCAGAAACCGTATGATGTCTACTCGTTTTCCGTATTGCCCTGGCTGGGTCAGCGCATTGCCGGCGATGCCGACAGTTACCGCTACCTGGCCGAATCGATCCGCATGCACCCGGATCAGGAAACCCTGAAGACGATGATGCAGGAGGCCGGTTTCGGCCGGGTCGATTACTTCAATCTCACAGCAGGTGTGGCTGCACTTCACACCGGTATCAAATTCTAGGAGTACTGCATGAAAAAATATTTGCTGATAATGATGCTGGCCTTCGGCGCGCTGTCGATGGTCGCCACTGAAGTCGCGGCCAAACGCATGGGTGGCGGTGGTTCGTTCGGTCGTCAATCGCAGGGCGTCAGCCGGCAAGCGCCTAGCCAGTCCTCGCAAGCTGCCAGCCAGGCACGTCCGGCCACACCGGCTGCGGCACCTGGCGTGACACCACCGAAGCCGGCCAGCCCATGGCGCGGCATGCTCGGTGGCGCACTGCTCGGCCTGGGCCTGGGCGCGATGCTGTCGCATTTCGGTCTGGGTGGCGCGATGGCCAGCATGATCAGCACG
>AEPR01000421.1 GCA_000195205.2 Oxalobacteraceae bacterium IMCC9480
ATAAACTGGAACTGATGGCAATAGCCATTCGCGAAGCAGGAAAATCGTTACCAAACGCCATCGCAGAGGTGCGCGAAGCGGTCGATTTTCTGCGGTATTACGCAAGTCGCATCACGGGAACACCGAACTCCGTGGCACTTGGCGCGGTAACTTGCATCAGTCCGTGGAATTTTCCGCTGGCAATCTTTACAGGCCAGGTTAGTGCTGCGCTAGCCGCAGGCAATGTCGTGCTGGCCAAACCTGCCGAACAAACCCCGCTGATTGCTTATCGCGCAGTTCAGTTGCTGCACGAAGCCGGCATACCACGCAGTGCACTGCAATTTCTACCAGGCCAAGGAGAAAAAATCGGCGCTGTGCTAGTAGGTGACCCACGCACCAGCGGTGTTATTTTTACTGGCTCGACCAGCGTTGCACAACTGATCAACCGCACACTGGCAAAGCGCGCGTTAACCGAATCCGCTGATGTTGTGCTCATCGCAGAAACCGGCGGGCAAAATGCAATGATCGTCGATTCAAGTGCATTGACGGAGCAGGTTGTACAAGATGTCATCAGCTCTGCTTTCGACAGCGCCGGTCAACGTTGTTCGGCACTCAGGGTGCTGTGCCTGCAACAGGAAATTGCTGATAAAACGCTTGTTATGCTCAAAGGAGCCATGCAAGAACTTGTCGTGGGCAATCCGGATCGTCTGGCAACAGATATTGGACCAGTCATCGACATCGAAGCCCGTGATGGCTTGCTATCACATATCGAGCACATGAAAAAATCGGCTCGTGCGGTTTTCCAGCTCCCGCTACCTGAAAGTGCGCAACATGGCACATTCGTCCCGCCGACAATTATAGAAATCGATTCCTTGTCAGAATTGACCCATGAAGTCTTCGGTCCGGTTTTGCACGTACTGCGCTATGAGCGTTCTGACTTGCCGCAGGTGGTCGATGCCATCAATGCGACCGGGTATGGACTGACCTTCGGTATCCATTCGCGCATCGATGAAACCATCGACTTCGTCAGCAACCGTATTCATGCGGGAAATGTTTATGTTAATCGCAACATCGTCGGTGCCGTAGTAGGCGTGCAGCCGTTTGGTGGAGAAGGCAAGTCCGGTACAGGTCCGAAAGCCGGTGGTCCGCTTTACCTGCAACGTTTGCAACGCTTATCCGGAGGTGAGCTGACTACTCCTGTCGTCATTCATGATCCAGGCGTGGTAAGTACGCCTGTAGTCCATGCGTTTCTGGCATGGGCAAGCGCACATGGTCATGACACTATTTCCGGATTAGGTGAGCACTACCTGCGATGCAGTCTGTTAGGTAGCACGCTCGTATTGCCTGGGCCGACTGGCGAGCGCAACACCCTGTCATTTGCTGCTCGTGGTGAGGTGCTGTGTGCCGCGACCAATGTTAGTGCCTTGCTTAACCAACTGGTTGCGGTGCTGGCGACAGGGAACACGCCGGTCATGCTGGCAACAACGGCGGCACGATTACCAGCGGGCTTGCCGCTGGAGGTACGCCAGTTGATAAAAGACATGAAGGACATCAATGATGAAGATCAACCATTGCAGATTGCCTTGATCGATACCTTGCTTGTTGCCGAAATGCGTCTGGCGCTTGCAGCAAGGAATGGCGCGCTTGTTCCGCTGGTCGAAACGACAGGACTCGTGTCTATTCCATTGTGGCGCCTGGTTTCTGAACGTGCGATGTGTTCGAACACAACGGCGGCTGGCGGCAATGCAAGTCTGATGACACTGGAAGTGTGATTTTCCGATAAGAATGCCGTTCGGAGTGTTATCCGGACGGTATGCATATCGATTTTTTCTGTAACCAGTAACAACTATCTATTCAATCTGGAGCGCTAGCCGCTCCTGTCTCTACGTCCCGTCCATATTTTCAAAATTTCTGAGATTGTGCTACGGCGCAATATTGTGTGAATCAAACACAAACGTTTTCATCGTTGATTACCGCTGAGAATATTTTGTTAATAGATTACTAATATTTCGCTCTGAACTGTTTAAGCTATCACGACGGAAATTCTCTTCAGGAGCTCGCTAGCGAAGCGATAACTGTTTTCGCTGATCCCTATGTTCAATCAACCGTCTGCGTGGCGTAGTGAGGCTCTACGTCGTTCTAAATACGATGTTTTGGAATGTTTATTCCTCTACTTTCGTTTTTGAAGAAATACTTTTTTCCGAGCAGCCAAAATACGGTTTTCAGTTTTTAGTTAACGATTTATATATCTGTTTAGTAGTAGTAGTTAACATCGTCATGTTTCTGTGGATAAGCACGTATTTTTCTTTCATATCAAGTGCTTAGAGAAAAGATAACAGGTCTGGGAAACCCTTTTTTCATACAGAACAAGTTCTGGATAACTTTACGAAATAGTTCTTTTAGCCTGGTTATCCACAGTTGATCCACTGGTTATCCAGAGACTTGTCTACAAGCTGGTTTTTCGTCGTTGAAATTGATAAAAATAAGATGTTGATTAACCAAGGTCGAATTTACCTCTGTCATGATCGTATGGGTCCAAGGCTGCTTTTAAAACAGGTCCTTGCTTCCTCCCCCACAGTAGGTCTTTCAAACCTCTTACAGAAGCCGCTGATGCAATGTATGTCCATGCAATGGATAGACATTGCATGGAAATTCACAGAAAGAAGTTTTTGAAAAGCTCCGGGGTTTGCAAAATTTTTTCCGCTTCGAAAGTTCTTTTAATAGATCTATATATCTGTTTAGTAGTAGTAGTTAACGCAGCCTCAGTTCTGTGGACAAGCTGGTAAACCACTTTAAGATCAATCGCTTGGAAAAAAGATAAGTTGTTCGACAAGTGCCATTTTTGGCAAGGACAAGTTCTGGATAACTTTCTGGATAAGAACAAGATCTATGCTTGTTCACACTTGCTGCACAGCTTATCCATAGGTTTATCCACAACAAATAGGGAGCTTTGCCTATCAACTGCACCGTTGCCGGTTATTGATGCCAGAGATCAGCCAGCAAATCGAAAGCCGAGGCAATTGCCGGCTCGGTTTTACGGTTCTGAAGTGAAATGAAAGTGAGTTCAGTCGACAGGCTGACGGTGTCGGCTATCACCAGACCGTGTACATGCGCTTCATGCAATGCAATCGATTCACGCACGAGCGACAGGCCAACGCCGGACTTAACCAGATCGAGCATTGAGGATTCCTGGTCTACCAGGGCAACCTGTTCTGGCAGCGTTTTGTATTCAGCGAATTTTTTGATCAGCAGGCGATGGTGTGCTGATTCCGGTGGTGCCCAAATCCACGGCAATGTAGCCAGTGCATCCCAATCTTTACCGGCAACACGCGCCTTCCAGCCTTGCGGTGCAACAACGTTGTAAGTGAACGAAGTCAGTATTTGAAAATGAAATTCTTTGGGTGGGATGCCAAGGTAGTAACCGGCATCGAGCGTACCTGTCCTGACTTGCTGAAGCACATTGCCTGACATACCTTGGCGTAATTGCGTTGACAGTTGGGGATGGCTTTCAACCAGTCTTTTCAGGAAGGCACCGAGCCGTGTAAATTCGGGATCGAGAATGGTGCCTATGGCGAGCGGACCTGAAATACTGGATTGCAGCGCTCGTACGCCCTGATGGAATTCAGCGATACCGGTCAACACACGCTCCGCGAACGGGAGTAATTTTTCTCCATCCGCGGTGAGTTGCATGCCACCAGGCGAGCGAGTGAACAAGGTCACGCCCAATGCTTTTTGCAGGGACTTGAGTTGCAAGCTGACAGCGGGTTGGGTCAGGTGTAAATGTTGCGCTGCACGCGTCAGATTGCCTTCTCGTGCAATCGTGACAAACGCGCGTAATTGCGTGAAATCCATCTGTTCTCCATAAGGAATGCTTATGAGAAAACGATGATAACTCATTGGATTTTGCAAGCGTGGGGCTATATTCTTGCCTTCACATTAAATAACCCAAGGATTTGTTATGACCACGTCCGTCCCTGTTATCCAGCATTTCATCA
>AEPR01000420.1 GCA_000195205.2 Oxalobacteraceae bacterium IMCC9480
ATGGGGCCGTGCCCACCCTACGGTCCATTATTGTTGGCTCCGCGCGCCAGTGCAATCAGCGCGGCAGGATCAGAACTCTTCCCAGTCATTGTCATTTTTTGCTGCCGGTGCGGCGGCAGCAATTTGTCGGGGGGCTGTCTTCGTCTTGGGTAAAGTGCGTTGCGTTGCAACGGGCGCGGCCGTCGGCTTTGCCACCCGGGATGGTGCCGCGGTCGTCGCACTGCGCGCATCAAGTTTAAAAATGCTGATGACCTGGGTGAGTTGACCAGCTTGCTCGCGCAGCGAATCGGCCGCCGCTGCCGCCTGTTCGACCAGTGCGGCATTTTGCTGCGTGACTTCATCCATTTGCGTGATGGCCATGTTGATCTGCTCGATGCCGGCGGTTTGCTCCTGGCTGGCCGCTGAAATCTCACTGATGACATCGGTGACGCGACGCACGCTGGTGACGATGTCGGTCATCGTGCCGCCAGCCTGGTCGACCAGCTTTGCCCCGGCATCGACCTTCTCGACCGAGTCTGTGATGAGGCCCTTGATTTCTTTCGCTGCCGCCGCCGAGCGTTGCGCCAGGCTGCGCACTTCACTGGCGACCACGGCAAAACCGCGGCCCTGTTCGCCGGCACGCGCCGCTTCGACGGCCGCATTCAAGGCCAGGATGTTGGTCTGGAACGCAATGCCGTCGATGACGCCGATGATGTCG
>AEPR01000419.1 GCA_000195205.2 Oxalobacteraceae bacterium IMCC9480
CCCCCCATGAAGCCTGCCGAATCTTTTTTGTACCTCACCAAACAGTGGGAAGAATCTGGCGAAATCATGTGGATCTGTTCCTGTCTGCCCGATGGCGACTTCATTGTCGATGAATTCAACCTTGCCGAAAAAGCACTATGGGGTGATGCCATTGTTGCCGGAATGTCATTGAAGACTATCTTTGGCCGGAGTTTCGAGAAAGAGACGGCGGGTTACCGCCAATGTCTGCAGACGGGCAGAGCCGAGCAGTTCCGCCAGTCGGCGATCATCAACGGTGTCGAACGGCACTTCAATTTATGTTTGACACCCGTCGCGTCGAGTCCCGCCGAGGCGATGCCCCGCATCTGGGGAAATGCCCGCGAGAGCACCGACCTGGTCGAGGCCCGCGCCCGGGTGGCGCTGGTCAATCAGGCGCTGGAGGCGAAGGTCGCGGAGCGCACCTCGACATTGGAGGCGGCCAACCGGGAGCTCGAGCGCTTGTCGCACACGGACGAGCTCACGGGAATCTCGAATCGACGTCATTTCATGGCGCTTGCTGCGCGCGAAATCGAGCGTGCACGCAGATACAAGTCGGCGCTGGCGCTGCTCTCGGTCGATCTCGACAAGTTCAAGGCGATCAATGATTTGCACGGACATGCCGCCGGAGATGCAGTGCTGCGATGCTTCACGACCGAGGTGCGCGATGCCCTTCGCGATAGCGACACCTTCGCACGCATCGGCGGCGACGAATTCGCGATCCTGCTCCCGCAAGCCGGAGAAGAGGACGCCGCTGCGCTGGCGGCGCGCATCAAGGACCGGATAGCGCGCATCGA
This sequence comes from Oxalobacteraceae bacterium IMCC9480, assembly GCA_000195205.2. Taxonomy (GTDB): domain Bacteria; phylum Pseudomonadota; class Gammaproteobacteria; order Burkholderiales; family Burkholderiaceae_D; genus Actimicrobium. Next base: position 813 of record AEPR01000419.1, read on the forward strand.
GGTCGTCGGGTTCGACGGTCTGCCGGCTCTTTCCGCCACCATCGGTGTCGCCTACCTTGTCGGGACAGACGTGCGTATCGACGAACTGATGAAGCGGGCCGATACCGATCTCTACGCACTGAAAAAGCCCGGCTCCTAGTAAGCCCCTGACAGCAGCGCGCCCGCTCCGGGCACCCTGGTTTCCAGCTTCAGCTGCTTGAGCATCGCGTAGGTGGTGGCGACTGCAGCGGTAATGACCGGCTTGCCGGTCAGCGCTTCGACTTTCGCGATGGCGGACAAGGACGGCATCTGGACGCAGGCCGACAGCACGATAGCGTCGATCTGGCTGGTGTCCATTTGCGCGACGATGGCGGGCAGCAGGGCGGGATCATGCAGGCCCACGGCGAGGTTGTCGGGAATCTCCAGCGCACGATAGTCCACCACCTCAAAGCCTTCGTTGCGGATGTAGTCGACCACCAGTTCGGTCAGCGGTTTCATGTAAGGCGCGACGACCACGATGCGTTTTGCGCCTATCACCTTCAAGCCGTCGATCAGCGCACCTGCGCTGGTGACGACCGGTGCATCTGCGCCATTGGCAGCGGTGTGGGCTTTGAGTCGCGCCGCCGAGGTCCGATGGTAGCCATGCCCCATCGCCATGATGGCCACCAGGCAGGCATAGCCCAGCACGTCGACCCGGGCATCGCTCAATTCCAGCGCGCAGCGGTCGGATTCACCATCCATCGCGGCCAGCTCTTCCTTGACCACGTTTTTCATGCGCATCCGGCTGGAATGGAACGTGAACCGTTCCGGCAGTATGGTTTGCCTGGCCATCAGCATCGCAGGTATTTCGGTTTCCATTGTCGTGTTCGAGCTGGGTACGATCTGACCGATTCGATAAGGCTTTTGCATCGATTACTCCAGAAAAAAAAGATGAGCAACAAAGCGTTGCGTACTTGAAAACAGCGTTCGACTGGTTACGCTACGTGCCGCGCCGACCATGTCAGGACAGCGGCTTGTCCGGTAACTTCGGCAAGGCTGCGACCAGATCCGCAAACCGTTGTCCCTGCACCGTGATGTGCTGTCGCAGTAGTTCGACGGCCAGGTCGCCGTTGCCGGCAATGATGGCTTGCACGATCTGTTCGTGTTCGTCGTAGGAAGCTCTGGTGCGATTGCGCACGCGTAATTGCAAGCGCCGGTACGGTCGCAGCCGGCGATGCAGCGCCCGCGCCTGTTCCGCCAGAAATGCGTTGCGGCTGCCCGCGTAGATCTGCTCGTGAAACGCTTCATTCCGGAAGAAATATTCATCCGGCGTGGCGTTGTCGCGCGCGTCCTTGCACGCCTGATGCGCCGCCAGCAGCGCTGCATGGTCGGGGGCCGACATCCGCCGGGCCGCCAGCCGGCCGCACAGGGCTTCGAATTCGGCCATCACTTCAAACATCTCGATCAATTGCTGCGGACCGATATCCGCCACCACCGCGCCGCGTCGCGGTCGCATCACGACAATGCCCATCGACATCAACTGGTTCAGTGCTTCGCGGATCGGCGTGCGCGAAACGCCGAACTGTGCGGCAAGCGTGACTTCATCCAGATGCTGCCCTGGCAGGAGTTCACCAATGGCAATCATTTCTTCTATGGATTCCCGCAATGTTTCCGAGCGATTTTTCATGGAGAAGGGTCTCACGGAGAATTGTGTGTATATTTTTTTTATTGCAAAGACAAAATATAAGCGCACAATGTATTTTTTAGTACAGTTATTGTACACAAGAAGGCCGTCTAGAAGTCTTCAGAAATGTATCCCTCGCTCCGGCAAGGTGATAACCGAAATTAAAATTTAGGAGACAAACCAAATGAAGACACCATTCTTGAAGTGCACCTTATCCATGATGCTGAGCAGCGCATTCGCGCTTGGCGCTCTGGGAGTCATTCCCGCCGCATCGGCGGCTGCCAAAGTGATCAAGGTGTCCCACCAGTTCACCGGCGGCGACGGTCCGGAAGCCGATTTCCGGCATCGCCTGATCGTAAAGTTCGCGCAGGAAGTGGAAAAACGGACCAATGGCGAGCTGAAATTTCAGATATTTCCCTCCGCGTCACTGATCAAACCCAAGGGCCAGTTCTCTGCGATGCAGACCGGCGCGCTCGACATGACCTTGCTGCCGCTGGCTTACGAAGGCGGCAAGATTCCCGAAGTCAATCTGGGATTGATGCCGGCGCTGGTAACGAGCTACGAGCAGGGATTGCGCTGGAAAACCGCCCCCATCGGCAAGGAGCTCACACGCATTGTCGATGGCAAAGGCGTCAAGATCCTGACCTGGATCTGGCAAGCCGGCGGTATTGTGTCCAAGGACAAAGCCGTGCTCAATCCGGAAGATGCCGTCGGCCTGAAAATGCGTGGTGCCGGCAAATCGCTGGATCTGATGCTCAAAGCGGCCGGCAGTTCGATCACCAACATGCCGTCGTCGGATGTCTACAATGCGATGCAGACGGGCGTGCTCGACGGTGCCGTGACTTCCAGTGCGTCGTTGCTGGGCTTTCGCCTTTACGAAGTATCCAAGTTCGTCACCACCCCGCGCAAAAACACTTTCTGGTTCATGTTCGAGCCCTTGTTGATGGCAAAAAGCACCTATGACGGCCTGACCTCTGCCCAGCAGAAGATCGTCATGGAAGTGGGTGCCAGCCTGGAGCAATTCGCGATCGACGAGTCCAAAAAAGACGATGTCCGCCTGGCCGAAGTCTTCACCAAGGCCGGGGCCAAAGCTGATGACATGGACGATGCCAGCTTTGCCAAATGGCGCGCTCTGGCCAAGGTAACGGCCTGGAAAGACTTCGCCGAAAACACCAGGAATGGCCAGCAATTGCTCGACATGGCCCTGTCCGTCAAATAAGCCCGTTCTGCTTTCTTCTTAACCTTTGCCTGTGACACCGGCTTCCGCCTGAGACCGGCGGAGCGCCCCGGCACGTGCGACAGCGTCAGTGTGCACAGGTAATTCTTACAAGAACATTCCAATGAACTTATTTGCCAAATCAATCGGAAATGGCCTGCGCCATTTCAATAGCTGGATGGCCCTGCTGTCGGCCTTTCTGATTTTTGCCGCGACGCTGATCCTGGTGTACGCGGTGCTTACCCGTTATTTCTTTTTCGTTTCCAACGACTGGGTGATCGAGCTGTGTGTCTTTCTGCTGATCGGTGCGACGTTTCTGGCTGCTGCTTATACGCAGGCCGAACGGGGCCATGTCGGCATCGAGATCATGGACGAGGTGATGCCGCCGCGCTGGAATCGCCTGCGCCATCTGCTGGGCGATGTGTTGTCACTGGTGGTCGTCGCGTTCATTGCCAATAACGCGTGGGAGTTCACCTTTAATGCCTATGACCAGAACTGGCGTACCGATTCGACCTGGGGCCCGTCACTGTGGATTCCGTATTCGCTGATGGCGTTCGGCATGACCACGCTGGCCTTGCAGATGATCCTGCAGATCATCGAAGGCATGACCAAGTCTGCCGCCACGCGGCAACACCAACCTGTGACAGGAGCCTGAGATGGGGCCGCTAGAAATCGGATTGTTGTACGCGGGTGCGACATTGATCATGCTGTTTTCGGGCATGCCAATCGCCTTTGCTCTGGGTGCCACGGCGCTCGGTTTCATGTACGTCTTCATGCCGCACATGAACCTGGAAATCGTCGCGGAAACCTTGTTCGGCGAATTGGATAATTTCACCTTGCTGACGGTGCCGCTGTTCATCTTCATGGGGGCCGCGATCGGCAAGACGCGCGCCGCGGTAGACCTGTACGAGTCGGCCTATCGCTGGATGTACAAATTGCCCGGTTCGCTGGGCGTGGCCAACATCATCGGCTGCACGGTGTTTGCGGCCTTGTGCGGTTCCAGTCCTGCCACCTGCGCGGCCATCGGCGGCATGGGGATTCCGGAAATGCGCAAGCGTGGCTACTCGCCGGCGCTGGCCAGCGGCCTGATCGCGGCCGGTGGCACGCTCGGCATCCTGATCCCGCCCTCAATCACGCTGATCATTTACGGCTTGATCACCGAGCAATCGATCGGCAAGCTCTTTCTCGCCGGGATTATTCCAGGCCTGCTGCTGGCGTTCTTCTTTTCGGTCTACGTGGTCTACCGGGTCAGGAAAGACGTCCGGATCGCCGCGCTGGCTGTCGAACAACATGCCGCCGCAGCCGGCATCGCCGCCCCGGTCGTGGTGCCGGAATATTTCAGCTGGCGTCAGCGGCTGGAAGTGCTGCCGCGTCTGCTGCCATTCATCGTGCTGATTTTCGTGATCATGTTTGCGATGTACGGCGGGCTGGGAACGCCTTCCGAAATCGCCGGCGTCGGCGCCTTCGGTGCCATGCTGCTGGTCGTCACGCTCTACAAGTGCTACCGCTGGACGGACATCCGCGCGATTTTCCTGGGCTCGGCAAAAGAGTCCTGCATGATCATGATGATTATTGCGATGGCCTTCCTGTTCACCTACGTGATGAGCTACCTGCGCATTACCCAGAGCGCGGCCGAATGGCTGACCGCGATGGAAATGTCGAAATGGGCCTACCTGTTCTGGGTCAATGTGCTGTTACTGGTGCTGGGCTGCTTCCTGCCGCCGGTGGCCATCATCCTGATGGTCACGCCGGTCATCATGCCGGGCATCATCGCCAATGGCTTCGACCCGATCTGGTTCGGCATCATCCTGACCATCAACATGGAACTCGGACTGATTACGCCACCCGTTGGCCTGAACCTGTTTGTCATCAATGGCATTGCGCCGGACATCAGTCCGCGTGACATCGCCAGGGGTGTCCTGCCATTCATCTACATCATGATTGCCGATATCGCGCTGCTGTCCGTGTTTCCGCACATCGTGATGTTTCTGCCAAACCTACTGGGATAGCCATGAAGCAGTGGAACACCTTGGCGGCGAGCCGCCGCGCACGGATAGAGCGGGGCTTGCGCGTGACAGGCCGCATCGCCGATCCGTCCGCCATGACCGCCTTGCTGGAAGCCGTCATCGAACCGGGCGACCGGGTTTGCATCGAAGGCAACAACCAGAAGCAGGCGGATTTTCTGGCGCGTGCGCTGGTGCAGGCCGATCCGGCCGTGCTGCACAATCTGCACATGCTGCAGTCGGTGCTGGCCTTGCCCGAGCATCTGGATATCTTCGAGAAAGGCATCGCGTCGCGGCTGGATTTTTCGTTTTCGGGTCCGCAGGCAGTGCGGTTGGCGAGCCTGATGCAGGCCGGCCGGATCGAGGTCGGTGCCATCCACACCTACCTCGAACTGTACGGCCGCTACTTCGTCGACCTGACGCCGCGCGTCTCG
>AEPR01000418.1 GCA_000195205.2 Oxalobacteraceae bacterium IMCC9480
GGGCGGCAAGGCGAAGTAGCGGCGGCCGAGGTGGATCGCCCAGTCGACCTGCACGACGCCGGGCAGGATTTTGATATGCGGGAAATGGCCATCGAAATACTGCAGATTGGCCGGTGCCTCCAGCGCGAATATGGCGCGCTGCTGCGGGCCTTCGAGGGTGGCTTCGACCAGTCGCAAACGGGGCATGCGCATTGGTGCATCGAGCAAGGCCAGCAAATCGGCGCGGGTGGTTTTGCCTTGGGCATTGACCGGCATCCGGTCCGGATAGCGCCAGCGTCGCGGCAGCGCGATCGGCTGTACCTCGCCGGCCAGCAGCGCCCGCAATTGCCGGTTCATTGCCGGCTTGCCGACGGCTTCGAGCTGCAGCCTGCCGGCCGCCGACAGCACGACGAAGGCGGCTAGTCGCTGGCGCTGGCCGGGCTGTTCGTCGCAGGCCAGCACGCGTGCCTCGACTACCAGCGGCGACGCGGCCAGCAGGGTGTCGATGGCATCGAGCGAGATGCGTTTTTCTTCGATCTTGACGAGCCGGTCGGCGCGGCCATCGAGCAGGAAACCACCCTGCGCCGCCGCGCGGACGCGGTCGGCCAGCACCAGCCACTGCGCGTCGGGCAGATGCGGCGAACGCACCGCCAGCACGTCATCGGCATCGATGCGCCACTCGACTTGCGGCAGCGGCTGCCATGCGTCGTCGCTGTCAGCGGCACTGCGCTGACGCCAGGCAATGCCGCCGGTTTCGGAGCTGCCATAGACTTCGATCGGGACTTGTCCGAGCAGCGCGGCAGTAGCCAGTGCGGCCCCGGCCGGCAAGGGTCCGCCGGAAGAAAATACCGCGCGCAAGCGGCTACCGTGGCGATGCAAGTCGAGATGCGCGGGCCAGCGCTTGAGGTGGGCCGGACTGGCCACCAGCACGCAGTCGCGGGTTGCCGTCAGTGCGGTCAGTAATCCGGCCAGCTGTTCCGGAAAATGCGCGCTGTGTGCATGGATCGCCCGCCCCGCCGACAGCGGCCACAGCACCTTGAACAGCAAGGCGTAAATATGCTGATGCGACACCGTCGCGACGATGTCGGCCGCGCCGAGCCGGGGGCCGAACAGCGCTTCGAGGGTGGCGACTTCGCTGGCCAGTTGCGACCAGTGCTTGGTCACCGCCTGCGCCGCGCCGGTCGTGCCGGAGGTATGCACGACCAGTACCGGTCCGCTCGATGCGGCCATACGCGCGTCGAAGACGCTGGCGGCGTCCTGCTGGGATGGCTGCAGCGGGTGCAACGCAGCCGGAAATTCACCCAGAAAACCATCGACCGACAGCGCCAGTTTGCGCAAGCTGGCAGGCAGCACGTCGGCCGTCAGCCAGAGGGTTTTGCCGGCTTGCCACGCCCCCAGCAAGGCCGCACCGAAGGCGATGCTGTCGTCGAGTGCCAGCGCAAAATGCTGGCCTGCGGTGCGCTCGAGCAAGGCACGCCAGGCGGCGATGCCGGCCAAAAAAGTAGTGGTATCGACGGCCACGCCATCGCGCCAGCCGACCACCTGCGCGCCAGGCCGGGTAGCGATGCGCTGTAGTAGCTGTGGCAGTGGCTCAGCCATGGTGCAAGCGTTTGAAGCGCATCCGGCACAGCCATTCGGCACCGAACAGCGCGCCCATCAGGCCATAGGCAATCACGCCGGTGTAGAGCGACCAGAGCGCTTCGGAAGCCCACAGCGCGGTACCCAGCGCGAGCGCGCCATTAACAATGAAAAAGCCACACCAGACTTGGGTGACGCGGCGGGTGTAGCCGATGGCGGCGGCAGGCAGGTCCGGTTCGCGCAGGCGCGCCAGCCGTTCGACCATCGATGGGGGGACTGCCAGCGAATACGCGAAGGCGGCCAGCAGGGCGGCACTGACCAGCACCGGATAGAGTTTGAGCGGCAGCATCAGATTGCTCCAGACCGCAGCGACCGCCAGCAGCAGCGCCCCGGCCATCGACCAGCGCGCGACGCGGCTGACCGGCAGCGACGGCAAGCGCGTTGCCGCTGCGAGCAGCAACAGGCCGGCCAGCCAGCGCGGTTCGATCCGGCCGTGACCGAGCCAGATGGCAAGCGGATACAGCAGCGTGATCAGCACTGTGATGAGCGGCAGCAGCGCCGGTCTTATGGCACCTGCTCCGCAGGCAGGTCCGCAGACAAGTCCGACGACAGATCGGCCAGCGCACCGACCACGTCGCCAATCGTGCGGATGGTCTTGAAGACTTCCGGCTGCAGGCGCTTGCCGGTCATCTGCTTGAGCCGTACGGCCAGGTCGACCGCATCAATGCTGTCGATATCGAGATCGGCATACAGATCCGATTCGAGCGACATGGCGGCACGCTCGAGGCCGAACATCTCGACCAGCACATCCATCACCAGCGTCGCCAGTTCTTCCCTGCTCATTGTGCTTACGACCATGGCGTTACTCCTGGTGGATCCTGCTGTGGGCGATCAGTGCGGCCAAGGCGCGCACCGAGACGAAATGACGGCGCGTGTCTTCGGCATCGGCCGATAGCGCAATGCCGTAGCGCTTTTGCAGCGCCACGCCGAGTTCGAGTGCATCGATCGAATCGAGTCCCAATCCGTCGACGAACAACGGAGCATCGGTATCGATGTCGGCGGCGCTGATGTCTTCGAGTTGCAGTACCTCGATGATCATTTCCTTCACTTCTTGTTCAAGCATCGTGTTGGCTCTTTTCAGTAAAGTACGTTTGCAGATAAGTCGTCAGGTGACGTGCCGCCATCGGCTCGCCGGCACCATCGGCCAGAAAAGGCGCGACGAGGATATCGTCCTGCACCTCGATACGAAAGTGCACTGGCCGGTCCGGCACACGCCACCATGGCGTACCCTTGGCAAGCGTCATCGGAACACAACGGATCAGCACCGGCGTGATGTTGCACTGGCCATAGACGGCGATATGGGCAGCGCCACGCTTGAGCCGGATCACGCCATCGTCACCGGTGCGTGTCCCCTCCGGAAACACAATCAGGTTGTTGCCCTCCTGCAGCGAAGCGAGGCAATTCGCCAGCAAGGCCGGTCCCTGATCGTTCTTCACGTAACCCGCCGAGCGCACCGGACCGCGCGTGAACGGGTTGTTCCATAACCCGGCCTTGACGATGCCATCGGCGCGCCGCAATAGCGCCATCAGAAACACCGTATCGATCAGGGTCGGATGGTTGGCCAGGATCAGCAAACCATCGCGCGCCAGCCGCTCGACGCCGATGACTTCGTAGCGCAGCACGCCGACGCCCTGCATCAAGCCAATGAATCCCCGAAATGCCAGCCGGATCACCGCCCGCGCCAACCGGACCCGCTGCCGGGGGCGGCGCACAAACAGGTCCAGCAGTGGGAACACCAGTACGCGCAACAGCAGTCCACCGATACCAAAAGTCGCGAAACAGAATCCGGTCGCCAGCACCCGCCAGAACTTGCCCGGCCGGTCAGGCATCGTGTGTCCAGCGCCAGCAATGCGGACCGACGGTGCGTTCCAGAACGGCATCGTTGCGCAACGCAAAGCGCAAAATTTCCAGGCCACCCGGCAATGCGGCCGGCGCGATATCGATGTCACCAAGCACTGCCGCCGACCAGCTCAGGTGCACCGGATCAGCAGCCGCAGGCACCATCAGCCAGGCCCATGCATGCGGTTGTTCATGGCAATCATCGAAGCCGGCAAACAGCGGTGGCAACCGATCGTCGTACGTCACCAGCAACACCATCGGTGCGCCGTCGGCGAGCAAGGTGCAGGCATCGATGACGCCATGCTCGATCGTGCTGGCACCGGCGGCAACGGCCTGGTGACTGGCCTGGTCGGCTCGCGCAATCGAAAACAGACCGGCGCTGGCATTGTGTACGGCCAGCCCGAAAGCCGTCGGCGACAGGCCCGCGTCCTGCGCCAGATCGGTCAACAGTGCCACCGAGCGCGCTACTTCGCCATGACGGGAACAGAAAACGGTAGGGATAGTCGAGCGGTCCTCAAGACATTGATACGCCACCTGGAGGGCCATCTTGCCAAGGAAACCGGCACGCCGGCGCAACATCGGTGCCATAGCAGGGACTGCCGGATCGGCTCCGTCGAGGATAGGAAAAGGGGATTGCGCCCAGGTGTGCCAGGCTTGCGGCGTCTCGATGCCAGGTGCCCAAGCGGACTGTCCGGCAATTGAAAAACTGACCGACTGCGCGTGGTTCAATGTGGGCCCCTGAGATCAAAACAAGATGAAATTGCTTGTCGTTAAACTGAACGAATAGCAACTTTCAGTCACTATTCAAGTCAGGCAAACTATTGTCTGCGGCCCGGAAAATGTCAACGCGCTACGTGTATTTGTAGTTTCCTTTGTGCAAATTTCCTACACCGGTCGCATCGTGATCAAGGCCACCGACCGGTCGCTGCCAGATGGCCGGTTGACGCCGCCGACCGATTCCGCCACCCTTGTCCGGCCCGGCGTCCGTCGCCCTCCTCCATAAAGTGCATTCATGAATGACCAGATCAAACATCTCATCGACATCCTGACCGGCTATTTGCTCAGCTATGGCATCAACGTGATTGGTGCCATCGTCACGCTGATCATCGGTACGCTGGTGGCGGGCTGGGTGGCGCGCCTGATCGACCAGGCGATGCGCCGCTCGAGCCGGATCGATCCGGTATTTCATTTCCTGCCCGGCAAGATCGTCCGGGTCGCGATCCTGATCTTCACGCTGGTGGCGGTGCTCAACCGCTTCGGCGTCGAAACCACCAGCCTGATCGCCGTGCTCGGTGCGGCCGGCCTGGCGGTTGGACTGGCCTTGCAGGGCACGCTGAGCAATGTCGCCGCCGGCGTGATGATTTTGTTCTTCCGGCCGTTCAAGATCGGCGACGTGGTCCAGCTCGACAGCCAGGTCTACATCATCGACGCGGTCGGTTTCTTCATCTGCAAGGGCCACTTGCCGGACGGACCGGCGGTCTTCATTCCGAATTCCAAAATCTGGGGCCAGACCATCGTCAACCTGTCGGTCACCGACAATGACATCCGCCGCATCGACGAGGGCTACGGCATCGCCTATACCGACAGCATTCCCACCGCGCTGGCCATCCTGCAGCAGATCGCCGCCGCCGATCCGCGCATCCTCGCCACGCCGGCACCGCTGATCAAGGTCGACAAGCTGGGCGAGAGTTCGGTCAACATCCTGTTCCGGGTCTGGACCAGCCGGTCAGACTGGTGGGATACCAAGCTTGACCTGGTGCAGCGCTGCAAGGAAGGACTCGAAGCGGGTGGGTGTTCGCTGCCGTATCCGCAGCGCGATGTGCATCATTTTCATGAAGCGGGGCCGGTGCGGAAGACGGGGATGACGGTCGGGGAATAGGAATCAGGACGGTGCTGGCGTGCGTTTTTTGCGCGAGGCCAGCAACGGGGATTCGCCTAGGCGTTCGCTGGCAATGGGGGCTGCGGGCAGCGCCCGGGCGATGCCCTCACGCAGAGCGATTCCCGTCAAATCCGGCACGGCAACCGTGACGCGATCGCTGAACCGTTGCATCCCTTCATCCCACTCCCGAATCATCGCCGCCCCGACCGGCGCAAATCCGGGCCGGTCGCGGATATGCTGCAACAGCGCGGGAAAGACCTCCGTGACAGCCTCGCAGACGATGCCAACCAACTCCCTCTGCCGCGCCGGATCGATGCCCAGATGTTGCTGCAGGAAGCGCCACAATGTCTTGCCCGGAGTCCAGCTTTTGCGACCATCGATATACATGCCGGGCGGATTGCGGGCATACCGGTCATAGGCGCGTATCGTCAGCATGTCGTAGACCGGCGCGACCCGCACATCATCCAGGCCGGAGTACAGCAATGCCACGTTCTTGGTATGGCAGTCGGCATTGCCCAGCGCAAAAGTCAGCAGCAAGGTCACTGCAAGATGCTCTTGAGACTGCTGACGCAGCCGGTCAGGAACCCATTGCCGTGCCAGCCGTGCGACGCGCTCCCAGGTCGATTGATACTTGTCCTCGGGATTGAGGCCCAGCAGGCTGCAGCAATCTTCGAAACCCAATCGCCGCCCGGTCTGCGGATCAATGTCAAACCGTTCTACGACCAGCACCTGCCCATCGTCGGAGACCTGCGTTGCCGGGGCAGCAAATCCGGTACGCCGCGCGACTTCCATGCAGAGGTGTTCATTGAGCGCCAGGAAAGGCATGTGCGCCGAACTGCCCTTGACCAGATAGCGGTCGGTCGGCAAGGTGCCTTTGCGAAACAGCTTTCTTGCCGCCGGTGACAGGAATTTCGGCACCACACCGGAGACACCGGAACTGGCGTAATCGCGCATCAGGGCCAGGAAAACGTCTGCCGACGTTTCGCCATGCAGCAGCGGCTGCAGCTCCAATGGAATGTCCTTTCGCAGCAGCACATCGCCCGCCGCAACCTGCACCCGCCCGATCGTGTTTTGCCCGGTGACTGCCAGCAGGTCGAGCGGACTGGCACCCAGATGCGGACCAAGCTGCTCCTTGAGCAACGACAGCAAAAATCCTTCCGGCAGGCTTACCCGAAAAAACGGATGCAGCTCCGGCCACGGCAAGCTGGCCGGCTGAACCGGCATCAGCAGCGACACAAAATCCTCGGGAGCGGCATCGTGCCGATAGGTCAAGTGATGGACAAAACCATCGGTCTGGCTGAGCGTGGCGACCACCTTCCCATGGACGAAGACATTCAGGTTCATCGCGAATCAGGACCGACGTTGCGCGACTGTTTGCGCTCTTCCAGTACCTCGGCCAGCGTCGGCCGCTGGCCGGCCTTGACGAACGCCAGCTCATAGCCCAGCGCATGCGCCAGCCGCAACAGCTTGCCCACCGAAAAATCATTGCCGCGACCGCGCTCGAAACGTGACAGGGCGGTTTGCTGCATGCCGGCGCTGGTGGCGACATCGCTTTGCGTGCGGGCGGTAGCTTCACGCAGATGCTGGAATTCCGCACCAAGGTCAGGGAGAGTGTTCATAGTCGATAAATTATGTGCTGAGTGGTATATATCAATAATTATTTTTAATAATATACCACTGAACGCATAATTAAATGGTGAATAGCGGGCCGATAATCACGAGTGCTGCCCTGCCAGGAATGTCGCTGTCATGACGCTGGAAAAGATGGCGTGACC
>AEPR01000417.1 GCA_000195205.2 Oxalobacteraceae bacterium IMCC9480
CCCCTCAGCGAAAGCGCGCCAGCCATGTCCGCTCAACCGGCTCCCGTCGTCAAGGCCAGCAGCAAGTTCATCGACCTGCAGCAGGTGTTCACCTGGTTACTGGCTGACGGCATCGTCGAAAAAGCCGACGTCAAGGCGCGCTTCACCGCCGCACAAGGCATCCTGCGCAATGCCACGCTGACCATGCATCCGCTGACGGCCGTGGCGCAATCGAAGCTGACCTCGGCACTGCCACCGCACCGCCCGCTGACGCTGGACATGCTCACCGAATGGATGGCCGGCAAAGTCAACTTGCCGTTCTATCGCATCGACCCGCTGAAAATCGACTTCACCAAAGTCGCCGACGTGATGTCGGCCAGCTATGCGGCGCGCTTCCATATCCTGCCGATCGAGCTGACGACGACCGAGCTGATTGTCGCGACGGCCGAGCCGTTTTCGACCGACTGGCTGGCCGAGATCGCCAAGATCACCCGCCGCAGCGTGCGACTGGTAGTCGCCAGCCCGCTCGATATTGCGCAGTACACCGCACAATTTTTTACACTGGCCAAATCGATCAAGGGCGCCCACAAGCTCAATGGCCAGGACATCGCCACGCGTCATAATTTCGAGCAGCTGGTCGAACTCGGACAAGGCAACCGGCAGGTCGATGCGAACGACCAGCACATCATCAACATCGTTGACTGGCTGTGGCAATACGCGTTCGAACAGCGCGCCTCGGACATCCATCTCGAACCCAAGCGCGACTTCAGCGCGATCCGCTTTCGTATCGATGGCGTGCTGCACCAGGTCTATCAGGTGCCGGCCACGGTGATGATTGCGATGACCGCGCGCATCAAGCTGCTGGGTCGCATGGACGTGATCGAAAAACGTCGTCCGCTCGATGGCCGCATCAAAACCCGTACGCCGCAAGGCCAGGAAATCGAGCTGCGCCTGTCCACGCTGCCGACCGTCTTCGGCGAAAAACTGGTGATGCGGATTTTTGATCCCGAGGTGGTCGTCAAGACCTTGCCGGAGCTCGGCTTCCCGCCCGCCGATGCGCTGCGCTGGGACACGCTGACCAAGCGCGCGCACGGCATCATCCTCGTCACCGGTCCGACCGGCTCCGGCAAGACCACCA
>AEPR01000416.1 GCA_000195205.2 Oxalobacteraceae bacterium IMCC9480
AAAAAAAACAGCCTAGCTGCAACACTGCCATTCAGATTTCTGAACACGTAGAACTTACATGACAAAAACGTGATCGCATAGCGTTTTTCTGCGTTTTTTTAACCAATTGTTTAACTTTTATATGCCTAAAATTTATGCACTCGACAAAGTCGATCGCAAGCTGCTCAACCTCCTGCAAAAGGACAACCAGACCCCCACCCGAACGCTTGCCGAGAAGACCCATATTTCGCAACCGACCTGTCTGCGCCGCCTGCGCGACCTGCGTGCGGCCGGCATCATCAATGCCGATGTGGCACTGGTCGATCCGTTCGCGCTGGGCTATGGAATGCTGGCATTTCTTGAGATTTCACTGACCAATCAGTCGGACGAGTGCATGCAGGAATTTGAAACCAGAATGGGCAAGGAAGCCGAAGTCATGCAGTGCTACTTCGTTTCGGGAGATTTCGATTATTTTCTGGTGGCGCATGTCATCGACATGGACGCCTATTACCAGTTTGTGCGCAGGGTGATTTCGGGGTCCGGCAATGTGCGGCATTTCCAGTCGCGCTTTCCAATGAAGCGCTCCAAATTTGTCACGCGCATTGCCTTTGATGAAAAGTCGCTGGAAGTGCAGGTGCGCGCAAAAAAATGAAATCGCCGCAAGCTGGACGTTTTTTTCTTGCGCGCAGCGGGCCGGTCAGGCGTAGGCCGGCGTGGTGCCCGCGACCTTCCCGCCGGCATAACGAAATACCGAAAGGTCCGCCGCCGCAATCGCCGGCTGGCGACCGCTGATCAGGTCGGCCAGCAAGCTCGCCGAACCGCAAGACATGGTCCAGCCCAGCGTGCCATGTCCGGTATTGAGAAACAGCTTGTTGATCGGGCTGGCACCAACGATCGGTGTGCCATCCGGGGTCATCGGCCGCAAGCCGGTCCAGAAGCTGCCCTGGCTGAGGTCGCCGCCTTGCGGGAACAAATCATTGACGACCATTTCCAGCGTGGCACGACGCTTCGGATTGAGCGAGGTATCGAAGCCGGCGATTTCGGCCATGCCGCCGATGCGGATGCGATCATTGAAACGGGTGATGGCGATCTTGTAGGTTTCATCAAGGATGGTCGAGGTCGGTGCCATCGCGCCATCGACGATAGGAATCGTGATCGAGTAACCCTTGAGCGGATAGACCGGCACATCGACCAGGCCCTTGAGCAGGGCGCGCGAATAACTGCCCAGCGCGACCACATACGCGTCGGCCTTGACGGTACGGGTGCCGCAACGCACGCCGGTGATGCCGGTGTGGTCCAGCGTCAGCGCATCGATCGGGGTGTCGTACTCGAATTGCACGCCGAGGTCTTTTGCCATGGCGGCCAGGCGCGTCGTGAACAATTGACAGTCGCCGGTTTCATCGTTGGGCAGGCGCAGGCCGCCGACCAGTTTGTGACTGACCGCCGCGAGTGCCGGTTCGGCCTTGGCCAAGGCGTCGCTGGTGAGCAGTTCGTACGGTACGCCGGCCTGTTCGAGCACGCGCATGTCCTTGGCGGCGTCATCGAATTGCTGGCGGGTGCGAAACAGCTGCAGCGTGCCTTGCTGGCGTCCTTCGTAATCGATGCCGGTGGCAGCGCGCAAATCTCGCAGGCAATCGCGGCTGTATTCGGACAGGCGCACCATGCGCTCCTTGTTGACCGCGTAGCGCGAGGCGCTGCAGTTGCGCAGCATCTGCCACATCCATTGCAGCTGGAACAAGGAGCCATCGGGACGGATCGCCAGCGGCGCATGTTCCTGCACCATCCATTTCATGGCTTTCAGCGGGATGCCGGGTGCGGCCCATGGCGCGGCGTATCCGGGCGAGATCTGGCCGGCATTGCCGAAACTGGTCTCCATGGCCGGTGCCGGCTGGCGGTCGAGCACGGTCACCTCGTGGCCTGCGCGGGCCAAATACCAGGCGCTGGTAATACCGACGACGCCGCTGCCAAGAATCACGATCCGCATGCCACACTCCATTAAATGAAAATTCGTTAGTTTCGAGATAAGCGGCTATCGTAATAGCTTCCGACTAGTGTTAGTTTTCGTATAAATCATTGTTTTTAGTCTTTAATCTGGTCTCGAAAACGGAGTGCTAACGATGCGCGTACAAAAGGAATCCAGCCGGGCGCTCGACAAGATCGATCGCCATATTTTGCGGCTGTTGCAGCGCGATGGCCGCATGGCCATGAAAGAGCTGTCCGAGCAGGTTGGCCTGTCGATCACGCCGTGTATCGAACGGGTCAAGCGCATGGAGCGCGATGGCGTCATCACCGGGTATTACGCACGGGTTAGCCCGGCTGCGGTCGGCGTGAACCTGCTGGTCTTCGTGGAAATCACGCTGAACCAGAAATCGGCGAAGGCGTTCGAACAATTCCGTCACGAAGTGCTGCGCATTCCGGAAGTCATGGAATGTCATCTGGTATCGGGGGATTTCGATTACCTGATCAAGGCGCGCATCCGCGAGATGGCGGAGTACCGCACCTTGCTCGGTGACATGCTGCTGCAATTGCCCGGCGCGGCGCAGTCGAAGAGTTATGTCGTGATGGAAGAAATCAAGGAAACGCTGGAGTTGCCGCTGGCCACCAGCTAGCAGGATATTGAGGCGAAAAAAAACGAGACCTTGCGGCCTCGTTCATCGGGTCAGTGCAGGGACTGATCAGGCTCGAACCGGCGCACCTTTCGCGCCGGCTTGAGCAGGCTGGCGCGGCATGCCGGTAAAGGCAAAATCGACTTCCGGCTGGCGACCGCAAATGATGTCGGCAATCGCGCGACCGGAACCGCAACCCATGGTCCAGCCCAGCGTGCCGTGGCCGGTATTGAGGTACAGATTGCTGAACTTGGTCTTGCCGATGTACGGCACATTCGATGGCGTCAGTGGCCGCAAACCGGTCCAGTAAGTCGGATTGTCGTAGTCGCAGGCGCCGGGGAACAATTCCTTGGTACGGCGTGTGATGGCTTCGCAGCGGGCGGTGTTGAGTTCGCGGGTGTAGCCATTGAGTTCGCAGGTGCCCGCCACGCGCAGACGGTCGCCGAGGCGCGACACCACCAGCTTGTAGCCATCATCGGTCAGCGATACCGACGGTGCCAGGTCCGGATTGGTCACCTTGTAGGTGGCCGAATAACCTTTGCCCGGATAGACCATCAGATCGATGCCGAGCGGTTTGAGGATAGGCACCGAAAAACTGCCCATCGCCATCACGAAGATATCCGCGTGCAGGACTTCATGGCGGCCGAGTTCATTGATGATTTCAACGCCGGTAACTTTGGCGGAGGCACCGCGGCCTTCGGTGATCAGGCGCGTGATCTGCGTATTGAACTGGAACTTGACGCCGGCTTCTTCGGCTTTTTTGGCCAACCCGGTGGTGAACTTGTAGATGTCGCCGATTCGTCGCTGGCAGTGAAATCGCCGCCGACGATCTTGTCACGGATGCTGGCCAGGGCAGGCTCGATACGTACGACTTCATCGGCGCTGATCGAGTCACGCTGGCAACCGAGGTCGCACATCAGCTTGGCCGCAGGCAGCGATTCTTCGAATTCTTTTTTGTCGGTATAAAAATGCAGGATGCCGCGGGTCAGGTGATCGTAATCAAGGCCGGTTTCGGCACGCAAGGCTTGCAGGGTCTGGCGGCTGTATTCGCAGATGGCAACGATCTGGCGGATGTTATAGGCGGTGCGGGACGGCGTGCATTCGCGCAGGAAGTTGATGGCCCAGCGCCATTGCAGCCATTCGGGCCGGAAGCGATACAGCAGCGGCGCGTCTTCCTTGCCCAGCCATTTGAGTACTTTCATCGGCGCGGCCGGATTGGCCCATGGTTCGGCATGCGATACCGAAATCTGACAGCCATTGGCAAAGCTGGTTTCTTGTGCTGCGCCTGGCTGGCGGTCAATGACCGTTACGTCATGCCCCGACTTGTTCAAAAACCACGCTGAGGCGGTGCCGATGATCCCTGATCCCAATACGATGACTTTCATGGCTATCTCCAATTTTCGATGACTCAATTGTAGAAAGTTCTGGTCTGTTCAGGCCGGCAATTACAGGCTTGGATTATTTATTTACGTAAGAAATTGAGCCGTTCGTGTTGATAAAACAAAAAAACAAGCTAGTTATTTGCCGTTTGCAAACGCGACATTTCCTGTGAGACGGCGCGGCGAATGACTTCTTCTATCGTTTGCTGCAGACCATCTCGAATCTCTTGCGCCAGCCCGCCGACAGCCAGTTGCAGCACGTCGGCCAGGCTGTCACGAACCCGTTGTTCCAGCACTCTGTCGATCCGGGTCAGCACCTGGCGGGTGATGCGATCGCTGATCTCGGCCTCCATGCGCGCCAGGTCTTGCTCGCTCCAGTTCGGCGCTTGCGTAGCAGTGATGCTCAGTTCCGGGATGCTGGCTTCGAGCAGCAACAATGGTGGCGCGAGCAAGTCATCGTGCGGGCTATCCTGCACTAGCGGCAAGACTTCAGTGAGCAGCGGAATACCGCTATCGGCGTCGTTGTGGCTCATCGCGGTGCCCTCATTTGTCGGCA
The DNA here is from genome assembly GCA_000195205.2 of Oxalobacteraceae bacterium IMCC9480. Classification (GTDB taxonomy): domain Bacteria; phylum Pseudomonadota; class Gammaproteobacteria; order Burkholderiales; family Burkholderiaceae_D; genus Actimicrobium. The sequence goes on from AEPR01000416.1 coordinate 4,521, forward strand.
ACAAAATGCGTCAGCGCATAACCGCGCTGCTGATAAAAGCGGTAGCGATCGCGACCGCTGGCAATATCTGCGGCATCGGTGGCGACGATTTCAAACAGGCGTTCGAAGCGGGCAAAGGTCGGAGGCGGCTGGCTGGTCAGGTTGATCAGGACTTGATGATGCGGCAGCGCGTCGGCATCGGCATCGGTGGTCGCGAGGATCACCGGCGTGTGGATCGCCAGCGCATCGCCGGCCATCACGTGCGGTACGAAGTCATGCTCGGAAAAAGTCCAGAGCGCGGCATCCAGCGCGGCCAGCTGTTGCGGCTCGCCCATCAGCACGATACGCGAATGCGCATGGCGGGCCTTGCGCACCAGCCGGCAGACGTAGCTGATCTTGTCCGGGATATTGCTATGGAAATCGACACGGGTCATGGCAGCGGCATCAGAAACGGAATCCGGAATCCGGCTTTCCGGTGGGTGTTGATGGCGACGGGCGACGGCTTGGCGGACTGACCGGGTCGACCGCTTCGGCCTGCACCTTGTCAGCGACCGGCGCTGCGGCACTCGCCGACGGATTGCGATAGCCCGATGGCAATTGGTTGTTCGCCGGATAGGCGGCAACCGTCAGCATGGCGTCCCAGGCACCGCTTTCGAAACCGGTCTGCTTTGAGCGTCCGACCAGCAGCATCGGCATCGTGCCATCGCCACCGGCCTGCTTCATGCGGTCGGTATCGGCGGCGCTGGTCACGGTTTTTTCAGTGAACGGAATGCCGCGTCTGGATAGGTAGGCGCGGCCGCTGTCACACGGCACGCAAGCCTTCATGGTGTAGAGAACGACAGGGAAATTTTTTGCGGCGCGCGCCAGTTCGTAGGGCAGGGCCGTGGCGTCGATGGCGGCGACCGGCGCGCCTTGTGACTCTGAGCTGCGCGCCGTCGCCGGCGGCGGCGTGTCGGTGTAGTTGATCTTGCCGTCGGCACCAGTCCATTTGTACATTTGCTGGGCCAGCGCACCGCTGCTCGCGAGTGCACCGGCCATTAGCGCGACGGTCAGGATTTTTTGCAGATGGTGCATGGTGGTGCCTCCCTGTTTCAGCTCGCTACCGGTGCCATGCCGCTGTGTCGCAGCAAGGCGTCAATGTTAGGTTCACGGCCACGGAAGGCCTTGAATGAATCCAGTGCGGGACGGGAACCGCCGACTGCCAGCACTTCGCGCAGGAAGCGCTTGCCGGCTTCGCTGTAACCCTTGTCGCCATCGGCTGCACGGGCTTCTTCGAAGGCGCCATAGGCGTCGGCGGACAGGACTTCGGCCCACTTGTAGCTATAGTAACCCGCAGCATACCCACCGGCAAAGATGTGGCTGAACGAGTTCTGGAAGCGGTTGAAGTCGGGCGGAACCAGCACCGCGACCTGTTCGCGCACGCTACCAATCAGGGTGGCGACGGCATCGCTGCCGGAGGCGTCGAAGTCGTCGTGCAACAACATGTCGAACAATGAAAACTCCACTTGGCGCAAGGTCTGCATGCCCGACTGGAAGTTCTTGGCAGCCGTCATCTTGTCGAACAGCTCGCGTGGCAGCGTCGCGCCGGTATCAACCCGCGCCGTCATGTGCTGCAGCACATCCCATTCCCAGCAAAAATTTTCCATGAATTGCGATGGCAATTCGACCGCATCCCACTCGACCCCGGAAATCCCGGACACGCCGATCTCGTCGACCTGCGTGAGCATGTGATGCAAGCCGTGGCCGAATTCATGGAACAGCGTGATGACTTCATCATGCGTGAACAAGGCGGGCTTGACCTTGCCATCGACGGTGGTCGGTTCGGTGAAATTGCAGGTCAGGTAAGCCACCGGTGTTTGCACCTGCGTGCCGTGCAGGCGCCGACCGCGTGCATCGTCCATCCAGGCACCGCCGCGCTTGCCGCTGCGGGCATAAAAATCGAGATAGAACTGGCCGATCAGCTTGCCGTCACGTTCGATGCGGAAGAACTTCACATCCGGATGCCAGACCGGCGCGGTATCGGCCTTGATCTCGACCGTGTACAGGTTTTGCACCAGCCGGAACAAGCCTTCGGTGACTTTGGTCTGCGGAAAATACTGCTTCACTTCCTGCTCGGAAAAGGCGTAACGCTGCTCGCGCAATTTTTCGGATGCGTAGGCGACATCCCACGAGGCCATGTCGGTCAGGCCGAGTTCGGTCGCGGCGAAGCTGCGCAATTCCTTCAGGTCCTGCTCGGCAAACGGCCGCGCGCGCTGGCCAAGATCGCGCAGGAAATCGCTGACTTGCTGCGGCGTGTCGGCCATCTTGGCCGCTAGCGAGACTTCGGCGTAGGTCGCATAGCCGAGCAATTTCGCTTCTTCCTTGCGCAGTGCCAGCAGGTCGATGATGTTCTGCGTGTTGTCCCATTCGGGTTTGACGCCGAGCTCGGAAGCCTTGGTCACGTTGGCGCGGTACACCTGTTCGCGCAAGGCGCGGTTGTCGGCGTATTGCAGGATAGGGAAGAACGACGGGAAATGCAGCGTGAACTTGTAGCCGGCCTTGCCGTCTTTGTCGGCGGCGGCACGGGCGGCTTCCTTGACATCGTCGGGCAAGCCGGCGAGTTCGGCTTCGGTCTCGACCAGCAACGCATAGTCATTGGTCGCATCGAGTACGTTCTCTGAAAAGCGCGTCGAGAGTTCGGCGTGCTTTTCCTGGATGGCGGCAAAGCGCGGTTTCAGGTCGTCGGCCAGTTCGGCACCGCTCAGACGGAAATCGCGGATCGCGTTATCGATGATTTTTTGACGCGTGGGCGACAGGCTGGCAAAACCGGCGTCGCCGCGCAGCGCCTTGTACTTGTCGAACAGCGCCAGGTTTTGTCCGAGCGCAGTCCAGAATTCGGTGACCTTGGGCTGGTTCTCGTTGTACACGGCGCGCAGCGCAGGGGTATCCATCACGCCATTGAGATGACCGACGATGCCCCAGGCGCGGGCCAGCTTTTCGGTGGCCAGATCGAGCGGTTCGACAAAATTGTCCCAGCTGACTGTTTCCATTGGTGCTTCCAGTTGCGTCATCACGGTGCTGCATTCGGCGATCAGCAGATCGATTGCCGGCGTCACATCGGTCGGCGTGATCAGGTCGAAGCGCGGCAAGTCAGAGAAGTCCAGCAGCGGGTTGGCAGCAATAGAAGTGGTCATAGGTTCAGTTTCCTTCAGCAGATTCGAGGGTATTGACGAGCAACATCGTGATCGTCATCGGGCCGACACCGCCCGGTACGGGCGAGATCCAGCCGGCAATTTCCTGTACGCCGGCGGTGTCCACATCGCCGCACAGCTTGCCGTCATCGTCGCGGTTCATGCCAACGTCGATGACGATGGCGCCGGGCTTGACCATGTCGGCTGTCAGCGTATTGCGCTTGCCGACGGCCGCCACGACGATGTCGGCCTGGCGCGTGTGATAAGCCAGGTCCGGCGTACTGCTATGACAGATGGTGACAGTTGCATTGGCTTGCAAGAGCAACAGCGCCATCGGCTTGCCGACGGTATTGCTGCGACCGATGACCACCGCATGCTTGCCCTTGATCGTCACGCCGGTGCTCTCGATCATTTTCATGCAGCCGAACGGCGTGCATGGACGAAATCCCGGCAAGCCCGCCATCAGTTCGCCGGCACTCTGGACCGAGAACCCATCGACGTCCTTGCGGGTCGAAATCGCATCGATGACTTTGGCCGGATCAATATGTTTAGGCAGAGGCATCTGCACCAGGATGCCGTGGACGGAGGGATCGGTATTGAGAGCGGCGATGCGCGCCAGCAGGTCGGCTTCCGGCAGCGTGGCGGGATATTTTTCGAGCATGGACTGGATGCCGGTGTCGGCGCAGGCCTTGACCTTGTTGCGCACGTAGACCTGGCTGGCCGGATCTTCGCCGACCAGGATCACGGCCAGACCGGGCTGCTTGCCGGCGGCGGTCAGCGCGGCGGCGCGGGTGGCGACATCGGCGCGCAGTTGGTGGGAGAGCTGGGTTCCGCTGATCAATTGGGCTGGCATGGTGATGGATTCCGGCTGAAATAAAGACGCGATTATAAAGCCCGGTCGCCTTGGACGGGCAGGCGCTTGCTGCGTTGCGTGCGCCTGCTGCCGCCTGAAACTTGCCCGGTAAAAATGACGCTTCGCAGCATTATTCCGCATTATGAGAAAAGCATCCACTATTTGAAAAACCCAAAAAGTGCTGATAAAATCTGTCGCAACAAATGCGCGCCGTACCCGATTTGTTGCAGAATGCCTGGCAGCGAAGTCCGTTCGATGCAGGTAAAAAAACCAGGAGACATGCATGTCCGCTCAGCTCGACCAAGTCCTGGCGCAAGCCGCCACCGATCCCGATGTCATCGAAACGCAAGAGTGGCTTGATGCCCTCGAAGCCGTGATCGAAAACGAAGGCCCCGAACGCGCGCACTACCTGATGGAGCGCATGGTCGACCTGGCCCGCCGTCGCGGTGCCCACATTCCTTTTTCCAGCAATACCGCTTACGTCAACACGATCCCGAACGACCTCGGTGCCCACTGTCCCGGCAATCTCGAATTCGAAGAGCGCCTGCGCTCATGGATGCGCTGGAATGCGATGGCGATGGTGGTCAAGACCAACCGCGCCGATGGCGACCTCGGCGGTCACATTTCCAGTTTTGCCTCGCTGGCCAACATGCTCGGCATCGGCTTCAACCATTTCTGGCATGCCCCGACCGAAGACCACGGTGGCGACCTGCTTTACATCCAGGGTCACTCTTCGCCCGGTATTTACGCCCGCGCATTTCTTGAAGGCCGGTTGACCGAAGAACAGATGCTGAACTTCCGCCGTGAAGTCGATGGCAAGGGCCTGTCCTCGTATCCGCATCCGAAACTGATGCCGGAGTTCTGGCAATTTCCGACCGTCTCGATGGGACTCGGTCCGCTGATGGCGATCTACCAGGCCCGCTTTCTCAAATACCTGCATGCCCGTGAAATCGCCAAGACCGACAACCGCAAGGTCTGGGTCTTCTGCGGCGATGGCGAGATGGACGAGCCGGAATCGATGGGTGCAATCGGCATGGCCGGACGCGAGATGCTCGACAACCTAGTCATGGTGGTCAACTGCAACCTACAGCGCCTCGATGGCCCGGTGCGTGGCAATGGCAAGATCATCCAGGAACTCGAAGCTGATTTCCGTGGCGCCGGCTGGAATGTCGTCAAGGTCATCTGGGGTCCGGGCTGGGATGAGCTGCTGGCCAAGGACAAGGAAGGCATCCTGCAACAGGTGATGATGGAAACCGTCGACGGCGAATACCAGAACTACAAGGCCAAGGACGGCGCTTACGTGCGCAAGAATTTCTTCGGCAAGCATCCGAAATTGCTCGAGATGGTCGCCAACATGACCGACGACGATATCTGGCGCCTGACCCGTGGCGGTCACGATCCGCACAAGATTTACGCTGCGTTCAAGATCGCCCAGGAAGCCAAGGGCCAGCCGACCGTGTTGCTGGTCAAGACGGTCAAGGGTTTCGGCATGGGCAAATCCGGCGAGGCGCGCAACACCGCGCATCAGACCAAAAAGCTCGACGACGAATCCATCCGCGAAATGCGCGACCGTTTCGCGATCCCGATTCCGGACGATGAACTGGCCGATGTACCGTTTTTCAAACCCTCCGACGACGCGCCGGAAATGAAGTACCTGCACGAGCGTCGTCAGGCGCTCGGCGGTTACCTGCCACAACGCCGCATGCAAGCCGACGAGACCCTGAAAGTGCCTGAGCTGTCGGCCTTCAAGGCCGTGCTCGATCCGACTTCCGAAGGGCGCGAAATCTCGACCACGCAAGCCTATGTGCGGGTGATCTCCATCCTGCTGCGCGACGCTGCGCTGGGTCCGCGCGTGGTGCCTATCCTGGTCGATGAGGCACGCACCTTCGGCATGGAAGGTTTGTTCCGCCAGATCGGTATCTTCAACCAGCAAGGCCAGCTGTACGAGCCGGTCGACAAGGACCAGGTCAGCTACTACCGCGAAGACAAGGCCGGCCAGATCCTGCAAGAGGGTATCAACGAAGCCGGTGCGATGAGTTCGTGGATTGCTGCGGCTACTTCGTACTCGACCAACAACCGCATCATGGTGCCGTTCTATACCTTCTATTCGATGTTCGGCCTGCAGCGCGTCGGTGACCTGGCCTGGGCCGCCGGCGACATGCGTTCACGCGGATTCCTGATGGGCGGTACCGCCGGCCGGACCACGCTCAATGGCGAAGGCTTGCAGCACGAAGACGGTCACAGCCATGTGCTGGCCTCGACGATCCCGAACTGCCTGCCGTATGACCCGACCTTCGCTCACGAAGTCGCCGTCATCCTGCACGATGGTCTCAAGCGCATGATCGAAGAGCAGGAAGATGTGTTCTATTACATCACCCTGATGAACGAAAACTACAGTCATCCGGGCATCAAGGACGGCCAGGAAGCCGGCATCCTGAAGGGCTTGTATCTGCTGCAGGAAGGCCAGGCCGATACCAAGTTGCGCGTGCAGCTGATGGGCTCCGGCACCATCCTGCGTGAAGTCATCGCGGCAGTCGACTTGCTGCAGGATGACTGGGGCATCGGTGCCGATGTCTGGTCAGCGCCGTCGTTCACCTTGCTGGCCCGCGATGGCCAGGATGTCGAGCGCTGGAACATGCTGCACCCGACCGAGCCGGAGCGCGTTGCCCACATCACGCAATCGCTGCAGGACACCAAGGGACCGGTCGTCGTCGCTACCGATTACATGCGTACGTTTGCCGAGCAGGTGCGGGCGTTCGTGCCGAAGGGCCGCAGCTACAAGGTGCTCGGCACCGACGGCTTTGGTCGCTCGGATTCGCGTGCCAAGCTGCGTGAGTTCTTCGAGGTCAATCGCTATTACGTGACCGTTGCCGCACTCAAATCGCTGGCTGATGAAGGTGCCATCGAACAGGCAATCGTCGAACAGGCGATCGTGAAATACGGGATCAATCCGGAGAAGCCGAACCCGGTCACCCAGTAATTCACCGAATCCCATCCCTACCGCAGCGACCGCGCAATGTGATGCGCCGTCGCTGCCGATAAAAAATACGGAGCAACGTCATGAGTGTGAGTGAAATCAAAGTCCCGGATATCGGCGATTTCAAGGAAGTCGAAATCATCGAATTGCTGGTCAAAGTGGGCGACACGATCAAGGTCGACCAGTCGCTGATCACGGTC
>AEPR01000415.1 GCA_000195205.2 Oxalobacteraceae bacterium IMCC9480
GGCACGATGACCCTGTGCCCACCCTACAGGCTCCGGGTATCGCGGTTTCTCCGGTCGGATGGTCATCGTTAAACATTGTTAAATACACTACTTTCGCGGCGACATCCGCCGTGGATTATTGTACCGTTGGCAACAAGTTGACAAGGAGACACCAATCTTGCCAGCCAGCCCGCTCAAGCGCCTGATCCTCCTGCCGGGGATACAGCGGCTGAGCTCTACAGACAATGACGCCGTGACCAGAACGGCACCCGAGGTCCCTCATGAAAATCATCCCCTTAGTCGCCGCCCTCCTGCTCGGCGGGCTTGCTGCCAGCGCCTCCGCCGGCGTCCGCCCTCCCGTCGTGTTCGATTTTTCCAATCTCAAGGCCAACGGTGGCAACGGCAGCTTCCTGCCTAGCGAAACCCTCAATACCGATTACTGGAAATGCACCGGCGGCGATCTGTGCAGCTCGGACATCGATCACAGCAAGATTCTGGGCGGCGACCTGAAATACACCGTCAGCGGCATCACCGCAACCGCGACAGGCTATTACAAGGGTGCGCAGGTCAGCGTCATGCAAGACCACGAAGATGGCTACAACGCGGCCAAATCCATCGGTGCCGGACTCGGCGTGTACCACAAGATCGGCGACACGGCCGACGACAATGTCACCTTCGGCGAAACCCTGAAGCTGACCTTTTCGAAAGCCGTCACGCTCAGTGCGGTCTCGCTGCGCTCGGACGGGCATGACACGACCCATTTCGACAAGAACGCGACCTTTCTGCTCAACGGCGTGAAACTGGCGCTGGCAGGCAACCTCAATTTCAGCCTGCAACAATTCACCGGCACCGAATTCACCTTCGCTTTCGACAGCTCGAAGCGCATCGGCTCCAGCCTCTACAACGGCGACCAGTTCTATCTGGGCGGCGTGACCGTCTCGGCCGTACCGGAACCCGAAACCTGGGCAATGATGGTGGGCGGGCTAGGCTTGCTGGGCTTTGCGGCGCGCCGTCGCCGCAGCGATGTGCGACTGGGCTGAGAACGCCCCGACAGCCGGCCACTACGCCGGCTGAAGTTGACCGCCAACATAATCCCAACCCGTTCATCCTGAGCCTGTCGAAGGCGCG
>AEPR01000414.1 GCA_000195205.2 Oxalobacteraceae bacterium IMCC9480
CGTGGGCACGGTGAGGCCGTGACCACCCTATGTCATGCCGGCGCGCCCGGGATACCCAGCTCAGTTCTGCAACAAGCCATTCACCAATGCCAGGTCATCTTCCTTCAGCGTCCCGGCCGCCGCCTTCAAGCGCAAGCCCGCAATCAGCGTGTCGTAGCGCGCCTTGGCCAGCAATTGCCGTGTCGAAAACAGCTGTTGCTGGGCATTGAGGACGTCGATATTGATGCGTACGCCGACCTGATACCCGAGCCGGTTCGATTCCAGCGCCGACAGGCTGGAAATCTCGGCGGCCTCGTAGGCCTTGACCTGCGCCAGTCCGCTGTTGACACCCAGGTAGGATTGCCGCGCTGCCTGCGCCGCGATGCGCCGGATATTGTCGAGGTCGGCGCGTGCCTTTGCTTCCAGCGCGATCGATTCGCGGACCTTGCTGGTGACGGCGAAGCCGGCGTACAGCGGGATCTGCCATTGCACGCCTATCGTGCTGGATTTAACCGAGCCGCTTTGCGCGGTCAGGCTGGGGCTGCTCTGGTTGGTGGTGCCGCGGCTGGCGATCAGGTCTAGCGTGGGCAGGTGACCGTCGCGGTTGCGGCTGATGTCGCGACGGGCAATCTCCAGTGTCAGTTGCTGGCTGAGGACTCCAAAATTCTGCTCCTCGGCGCTGCTGACCCAGGGGGCCATCTGTGCCGGTTCCGGTGGGCTGAGCTTGAGGCCGGGACGCAGCGTGGCTAGCGTGCCGGTCGGTTTGCCGATGATTTGTTGCAAGGCGGCGATCTTCACGTCGAGGTCGTTTTGCGCCGCGATTTGCTGGGCGATGGCGAGGTCGTAGCGGGCTTGCGCTTCATTGCTGTCGGTGATGGTGGCGGTGCCGACTTCGAAGTTGCGCTTGGCCGAAGCGAGTTGCTCGGTGATCGCGCTTTCCTGCGCTTTCAGGAAGGCCAGCACGTCCTGTGCCGCCAGTACATCGAAGTAGGCTTGCGCGACCCGGGCAATCAGGTCCTGCTGTGCTTGCGCGTAGACCGCATCGCTGATGGCGACCGACAGTTTGCCTTGCTGGTAGGTTTCCCAGTTGGCCATGCGTAGTAGCGGTTGCGTCAGTGTCAGCGCGTAGGTGTTGACGTTGTAGTCGATGTTGCGCGTGGCCGCATCGGCATTGACCCGGTTGTAGCTGCCACCGATCCCCAGCACCGGCAACAGGCCGGCGCGGCCCTGCACGCTGCGTTCCTGACCGGCCTCGCGCGCGGAGCGTGCGCTGGCAATCACCGCATCGTTGACCACGGCATCACGGTAGACCTGCAACAGGTCGGTCGCTCGTACCGGGGACGACAGGAACGCACAAGCCAGCAGCGGGGCGATGACGAAATAACGCATGGATTCTCCGGTGGAATCGGGGGTGGATACAGGGATGTCAGTAGGTCGGCACAGCCGGATCAACCTGCAATGCCCATGCATGCATGCCGCCGGTCAGGTTGGTCACTTCGGTAAAACCTTGTTGCTCAAGAAAATTGGCGACCTGCATGCTGCGCGAACCATGGTGGCAAATGCAGACCACCGGGGTCTCGTCATCGAGTTCGGCCAGTCGCGCCGGGATGCTGCGCATCGGCATCGGTACCGCACCGGCGAGGTGGCAGGTCTCGAATTCCCATGGCTCGCGGACATCAAGCAGCAAGGGCGCAGGCCGGCTGCTATCGGCCAGCCAGGCGTGCAGTGCGGGAGCAGTCAGGTGATGCATGGCAAATGCTCCTTAGAACTTGAATGGCGACGGCGTGAACGCATTGCGCAGCGGCTTGATGACGGTTTCGAACAAATTGACGGTGTCGTAGCCGAGCTCGGAGACGCGCGTGATGACTTGCGCAGTCATGGCAGGCGCATCGCCCACCACGCACAGGATGCGTCCGCCGATCTTGATCTGAGGCAGAAATTCTTGTGGCAGGACCGGCACCGATCCGGAAATCACGATGACATCGTAGGGCGCGTTATCGGTCCAGCCGCGCGCGCCATCGCCGAGGATGACATCAACATTGTCGATGCCGTAGCGGCACAGGTTGTCTTCGGCCAGTGCCTGCAGGTCTTCTTCGATTTCGATGCTGGTGACGTGGCGTGCACAGCGCGCCAGCAGGGCTGCCATGTAGCCGGAGCCGGCGCCGATTTCGAGCACGCTTTCGTGTTTCTTGACGGCGGCTTCCTGCAGCATGCGGGCTTCGAATTTCGGCATCAGCATCGACTGGCCGCATGGCAGCGGAATCTCGGTATCGACGAAGGCCAGTGCGGCGTAGGCGGCCGGCACGAAGGCTTCGCGCTTGACCACCATCAGCAGATCGAGGACGTCCTGGTCGAGCACATCCCAGGTGCGGATTTGCTGTTCGATCATGTTGAAGCGGGCTTGTTCGATGTTCATGGCGGGGTTCTCAGTGCGTGAAAGGGTGGGCCGGTGGGGGCGCTGCCGGCAACGTGCAGCATTCTATCAAATCACCCCTGCCGGCGGCCTGTCTTCGTGGTGCAGCAAACCCTGCAGCAGCAGGTCGGTGACACCGTGCAAATAGGCTTGCGGCGTGATCGTTGGCAACGCGCAGGGACTGCCGAAGGAGTGCTTCCACATCATCATCATCATGATGGGCGCAGCGATGACGCTGGTGGCCTGCGTGATATCGAGCGGGCGGAATTCACCGCTGGCGACGCCGCGTTCGAGCACTTGCGCTAGCATGGCGTTGCCGCGCAGGATGACTTCTTCGTTGTAGAACTTGGCCAGTTCCGGAAAATTGCGGGCTTCGGCCATGACCAGCTTGGTGATGCCCGATAGCCGGGTTTCGCCGATGCGCTCCCACCAGCCCAGCAGGATCTGGCGCAACAGCAATGCGCTGCTGCCGGCATGGTCGCGGATCATCGCTTCGGCCTCGCCCAGCAGAGGCACGACGTTCTCGCGCACGACGGCCTTGAACAGTTCTTCCTTGCTGGCGTAATACAGGTATAGCGTGCCCTTGGACACGCCGGCGATGCGCGCCACGTCATCAAGCCGGGTCGCTGAAAAACCGCGTTCGACGAACAGCGCGAGCGCCGCGTCGAGCAGCTCTTGCGGGCGGGCTTCCTTGCGGCGGGTCCAGCGGGGCGGGGTTTTGAATGGGCAGGGGATCATCGGTCCGGGGTGAGCAGGGCGTATTTAACTTACTGGCGAGTCAGTAAGCTCCGTGCAATATACGGGGGAGGTTGCGCAGCGTCAAGGCTGGCCGTGCTGGTGGGGCCTGCCGGTGGAGCGTGCCGGTGGGGCATGCGACAATCCGCCCCCCGAGATGATTTTTACGACCGCACCCGATGACCGAAGACCGCCTGATCGATATCGAAATCAAACTGTCGCGCCAGGAAGACCTGGTCGATTCCCTCAATGAGGTGGTGGTGCGCCAGCAAAAACAGATTACCGAACTGGAAGTGCTGTGCGCCGCGCTGGCGCGGCATCTGCAGAACGCCGGCGATGCCTCCGGTGAAGGCCGCCTGGCCCACGAACCGCCACCGCACTATTGAATCCGGAAGACCGACACGCCATGAATTCGACCAATAATCCGCCCGCGACGCTGACAGACGCCTACCAGGCCATCCACGCCCGCCTCAATGGCGAAACGGCCCGCCTGCAGTGGCATGAATTGCTGCCGCATTTTGCTTCGGGCGCGATGGTGGCTGTCGATGCTTCGCTGGACTTGATCGATGTGGCGGTCCGTATTTCTCTGGACGATACCGCCGCTGTCAGTGCCTGGATGGGCGATGGCCTGGTGAGTAAGGTCAGCGACGCACTGGCCGCTGCCTGGACCGAGACCGATCCCTTGCTGTGGAGCGTGATTGTCAAGCCATGGATACTGGTCCAGCCTGCGACGCAGGGCTAGGCGTGCCGGCAAGGGCGCGGTAAGCCAGCGCGCCGAGCAGTGCACCGACGACCGGGGCGATCCAGAACAGCCACAACTGCATCAGGTAGGGGCCGCCGGCGAACAGCGCGACCCCGGTGCTGCGCGCCGGGTTGACCGAGGTATTGGTGACCGGGATGCTGATCAGGTGAATCAGCGTCAGGCACAAGCCGATGGCCAGCGGCGCGAATCCCGGTGGTGCACGGCGATCGGTACTGCCCAGTATCACCATCAGGAAAATCATCGTCATCACGACTTCGCACAGCGCCGCGGCCTGCAGCGAATAGCCGCCCGGCGATTGCGCGCCGTAGCCATTCGAGGCAAATCCGGCCGCTACATCGAAGCCCTCCTTGCCGCTGGCGATCAGGTACAGCACGGCGGCACCGGCAAAAGCCCCCAGCACCTGCGCGATGATGTACGGCCCGACCTGGTTGGCCGGAAAGCGGCCGCCGGCCCACAAGCCAATCGAGACGGCCGGATTGAGATGGCAACCCGACAGGTGACCGATGGCAAATGCCATCGTCAGTACGGTCAGGCCAAATGCCAGCGACACGCCAAGCAGGCCGATGCCCAAGCCGGGAAATGCCGCTGCCAGCACTGCGCTACCGCAGCCGCCAAGTACCAGCCAGAATGTTCCGAAAAATTCAGCGCCATAGGCTTTCATGAGAAGTCCTTTCTGTGGTGAGAGACTTACAGGGATGCGCGATGTGGCAAAATCCTGCGCACTCTGTGGACTATAGGACTGGTAATTGCGGCTGATTTGCGCTTGCTCATGAAGTCTTGCTGTAGTTGTTGTCCCCTATCGAAAAAGGAAGCCTGTGCCATTCCATCTCTTGCGCTATGCCATCTTGCTGGTGGTTCTTCAGGGTCTGGCCGCTTGCGCCAGCCTGCTTGGTCCGCGCGAGGCGGTCATTCCGCTGGCACGCCTGCAACAGGCGGTCGAGCGCCGCTTTCCGCTGAACCAGCGGCCGATGGATCTGATCGATATCCGCCTGAGCAATCCGCGCCTGGCGCTGCAAGCCGGCGACAACCGCATCAGCGTCACGCTCGATGCGCGCGTCGCGCCGGCCTTCACGCGGCGCGTCTGGCAAGGCGATTTCGTGCTGTCGGGACGGCTGCAGCTCGATGCGCAGCAGCGTGCGGTCGTGGTGGTGCAGCCGCGCATCGATCGCATCACGCTCGATGGCATCGATCCGGGTCTGGCCAGCCAGGTGGCGCAAGCGGCCGGGCCGATGGCGGCAGATATCCTCAGGGATATGCCGCTCTACACCTTCGCCGCAGACGACCTGCGTTATGGCGGAGCCGCCTTCGTACCGACCAGTATCACGACGCAGCCGACGGCCCTCGTGGTAACCTTCGCCCCGACCGAATAAGCGGTCCACCCCATTCCCCGCCCGCAGGACATCGATCCTGCGGGATTTTCCTCACTCCTCCCAAACCTACCTATCCATGGATATTGTTCTTGCCCTGAAAGCCCTGATCATGGGCATCGTCGAAGGTTTGACGGAGTTCCTGCCGATCTCCTCGACCGGCCACCTGATCCTCGCCGGCAGCTTGCTCGACTTCACCGGCGAGAAGGTCAAGACCTTCGAAATCGTCATCCAGGCCGGTGCCATCCTGGCCATCATCTGGGAGTATCGGGCCCGTCTGTTGCATGTCTGTACCGGCCTGTTCAGCGATCGCGGTGCGCAGAAATTTGCCATCAATCTGGTGATCGCCTTCATCCCTGCCGCCGTGCTCGGATTGATCTTCAGCAGCGCCATCAAG
>AEPR01000413.1 GCA_000195205.2 Oxalobacteraceae bacterium IMCC9480
CCGGACCCTGCCTGCCATAGGCTTTTTCATGGGCGACCACGCCACCGCGTTCGAGTAACAGCGTGGCACCGGGAATCTGTCCGGCATCGATCTCGCGTTGGATGGCCTGGTCGAGCCGCTTCAGGCCAGATAGGTGGAAAGCCGCATTGATGGAATCGTTAGCTTGTGGCATGGTTGTCCGTAAATGGTTCGTTGATCAATTTGTCGATGGCCATTGACAAGAAAATAGGCAGCAGCATTGACAATCAGGTCCTGCATGTTGCCAGCACATCCCTCAGACAGGAGACAAACAAGTATGAACGATGCATTGATGATCCCTTCCCTGAAGAACAAGGTCTCGCCGGAAGAATGGCAAACCCGCGTTGATCTTGCCGCCTGCTACCGGTTGGTGGCCGACTATGGCTGGAGCGATCTGGTCTTCACGCACATCACCGCCCGTGTGCCAGGGATCCATGACCAGTTTCTGATTAATCCCTACGGCATGATGTTCGACGAGATTACCGCATCGTCGCTGGTGAAGATCGATCTCGATGGTAACAAGCTCGACGATTCGCCGTTTCCGGTGAACCCGGCCGGCTTCACGATCCACAGCGCCGTGCATGCGGCGCGTCACGATGCGCAGTGCGTGCTGCATGTGCATAGCCTCAATGGCGTGGCGGTGTCAGCGCAAAAGCAGGGCTTGCTGGCCTTGTCGCAGCAATCGATTTTTATCCTCGCCAGCCTGGCCTATCACGACTACGAAGGCGTCGCCCTGCGTGGAGATGAGAAAGCGCGGCTGGTCGCCGACCTCGGTCACAAGACCTATTTCATGCTGCGCAACCACGGCTTGCTGACACTGGGTTCCACCATTGCCGACGCCTTTTTGAACATGTACACCTTCGAGACCGCCTGCAATATCCAGATCCGGGCCCAAGCCGGCGGCGGCGAACTGATCACGATTCCGGATGCCATCATCAGCACCGCCCAGGCGCAGGCGCGCGAAGCGACCAAGTCGCTTGGTGGCATGCTGGCGTGGCCGGGCCTGCTGCGACGACTGGATCGGGCCGATACGTCCTATCGCGATTAACAGGATGCTTAGCAGCATGCCGCAGCGCAGCATCGAAAGGCATTGACGCTTTCCGCACGGTCGTACGAAAATCGCTGCGACCGATTTATAAAGCACACAGGAGAAAAGATGGCGTCGTACCCGAAGAGCCCGTTGATGGGCCAGATGATGGATCAGCCATTGTTGATCTCCAGCATTATTGAACATGCAGACCGCCATTTTGGCGATAACGAAATCGTCTCGCGTCGGGTCGAAGGCGATATTCATCGCTATACCTACCATGACTGCCATACCCGTTCACGCCAGCTTGCCAATGCGCTGGCCACGCTGGGTGTGACCATCGGTGACCGCGTAGCGACGCTGGCCTGGAATGGCTACCGCCACCTTGAAGCGTATTACGGCGTGTCCGGTTCCGGCGCGGTGCTGCACACGGTCAATCCGCGTCTGCATCCCGAGCAAGTCGCGTACATCGTCAACCATGCCGAAGACCAGTACCTGATGTTCGACATGACCTTCCTGCCGCTGGTCGAAGCCTTCGCTGCGCACTGCACCACGGTCAAGGGTTTCATTGCGCTGTGTGACCGTGATCACATGCCCGCCAATAGCAAGATCCCGAATTTGCTGTGCTACGAAGAATTGATCGACGCGGCATCCCCGGATTACACCTGGCCGCTGTTCGACGAGAACTCGGCGTCGAGCCTGTGCTACACCTCGGGCACCACCGGCAATCCGAAAGGCGCGCTGTATTCGCACCGCTCGACGGTGCTGCACTCATTTGCCTCGACGATGCCTGACAGCCTGAACGTGTCGGCCCGCGACGCCGTGCTGCCGGTCGTGCCGATGTTCCATGTGAACGCGTGGGGCTTGCCGTATTCGGTCTTGCTGACCGGCGCGAAGATGGTCTTTCCGGGACCGGCGCTCGATGGCAAATCGTTGTACGAATTGTTCGAGCAGGAGCAGGTGACCTTCTCGGCCGGTGTGCCGACAGTCTGGTTTGGCTTGCTCAATTACATGGCAGAAAACAACCTGACCTTCACCAGCTTCAAGCGCACCGTCATCGGCGGTTCGGCTTGTCCGCCGGCGATGATGAAGACGCTGCGCCACAAGTACGGCATCGAAGTCATCCACGCCTGGGGCATGACCGAAATGTCGCCGCTGGGAACGTCCTGCACGCTGCAAGCCAAACACAGCGGCCTGTCCGAAGATGCGCGCCAATCGCTGCTGGAAAAGCAGGGGCATGCGATTTTTGGTGTCGACATCAAGATCGTCGATGACGCCGGCCTCGAACTGCCTTGGGATGGCAAGACCTACGGCAATCTGCTGGTCAAGGGTCCGTGGATCATCAGCAGCTACTACAAGCAGGAAGAAGCCAGCGTGCTCGAAAACGGCTGGTTCCCGACCGGCGACGTCGCCACCATTGATGGCGATGGTTACATGCAGATCACCGACCGCAGCAAGGATGTCATCAAGTCCGGCGGTGAGTGGATAGGCACCATCGACCTCGAAAATATCGCCATGGCGCATCCGGCCGTCCTGCAGGCGGCCTGCATCGGCGTGTTCCATCCGAAGTGGGATGAGCGGCCTTTGCTGGTCGTGGTCAAGCGGCCCAACGCCGCTGTGACACGCGAAGAATTGCTGGCGTTTTATGACGGCAAGATCGCCAAATGGTGGACCCCGGATGACGTGGCGTTCGTCGATGCCTTGCCGATCGGTGCGACCGGCAAATTTTTGAAGAACAAGATGCGCGAACAGTTCAAGGAGTACAAATTGCCCACCGCCTGATGGGTTGCAGTCCGTAGTTGGTCATCGCAGTGCGTCATACCCATAAAATCCATAAGGAAGAGACAAATGACAAACCAGTTCCGCCCGTTATTGATTGCCCTGTCCGTTGCAGCTGCTTTTGCTGCTCCGGTTGCCCACGCCGAAAACGTCAAGGTCGCCCTGATCGAAACGCTTTCGGGCTCGTTCGCGCCAATCGGCCAGAACCAGCTGAAAAGTTTCCAGATGTTCGCCGAAACCGCCAACCAGCAAAAACTGGCTGGCGAGAACACGCTGGAATTCGTCGGCTTTGACAATAAAGGCAGTCCGCAGGAATCGCTCACCCAGCTCAAGCGCGTGATCGACCAAGGTTACCGTTACATCACGCAAGGCAATGGCTCCGGCGTGGCACTGGCACTCATCGATGCAGTCAACAAGCACAACGAACGCAATCCCGGCAAGGAAGTCGTCTTCCTGAACCATGCCGCGATCGACCCTGACCTGACCAACAGCAAATGCAGCTTCTGGCACTTCCGTTTTGATGCCAATTCCGACATGAAGATGGAAGCCTTGACCAGCTTCATGGCCAAGGATATGTCGATCAAGAAGGTCTACATCATCGGCCAGAACTACGCCCACGGCCATCAGGTCTCGCGCGCCGCAAAGGAGTACCTCAAGCGCAAACGGCCGGACATCGAGATTGTCGGTGATGACTTGCACCCGATCGGTCAGGTCAAGGATTTCTCGCCGTACATCGCCAAGATCAATGCCTCCGGTGCCGACACTGTCATTACCGGCAACTGGGGCGCCGACCTGGCGTTGCTGATCAAGGCCGGCAAGGACGCCAACCTGAAAGCCAACTTCTATACGTATTACGGCGGCACCACGGGCGTGCCGACGGCAATGGGTGAGTCGGGTGCCGACCACGTCAAGATGGTCGCTTACTGGCATCCGAACAACGAGAATTTCGTTGGCAAGGAAATCGTCGAGGCGTACAAGAAAAAGTACGACGATGACTTCTATACGCTGGCGACTTACAACATCGTCGAGATGCTGTCGCGGGCCATCAAGAACGCCAAGTCCACCGATCCTACCAAGGTGGCCTACGCACTCGAAGGCATGAAGTTCAAGAGCCTCAACGGTGAAAATGAAATGCGCGTCGCCGATCATCAGTTGCAGCAACCGCTGTACATCGCGACCTGGTCCAAGGTGGACGGCAAGACCGTCAAGTACGATCAGGAAAATACCGGCTACGGCTGGAAGACCAATCAGAAAGTCGAGACTTACGTGGCCACACAGCCGACCTCATGCCAGATGAAACGGCCACCGAAGCCGTCGTAATTTGTCGTGATGCTTGAGGCAGGACCAGCGACCGTCGGGTGATCCCCGGCGGTTGCCATGTTCTCGTGCAAGCTTTTTAACCGGACCGCGAATTGGGCTGCCATGCTTGCCAGCATGCGGCGGTTCGCCCCGATGTGCGTTGTCCTGCGCACCGTGCTGCTGCACCATCCCTCACATAAAGGTTTCCCCGTGGAGTTCACGCTAATCACTTTGCTCAACGGCCTGAGCTACGGGCTCTTGCTGTTCATGCTTTCCGCCGGCCTGACGCTGATCTTCAGCATGATGGGCGTCCTCAATTTTGCGCATGCCAGCTTCTACATGCTGGGTGCTTACTTTGCCTATACGATTTCGTCCGTGCTGGGTTTCTGGCCGGCCCTGCTCGTGGCGCCCCTGCTCGTCGGTGCACTCGGTGCGCTGGTCGAACGCTACGGCTTGCGCTCGGTACACAAGTACGGTCACATTCCCGAATTGCTCTTCACGTTCGGCCTGTCCTACGTGATTCTCGAAGTGGTGCAACTGCTCTGGGGCCGCGCGACGGTGCCCTACAAGATTCCGGATGAACTCGATGGTGCGCTGTTCACGCTCTACACCACGACCTTCCCGGTCTATCGCGGTTTCATGATGCTGATTGCCTTGCTGATGTTGCTGGCGATTTACCTGGTGCTCACCCGCACCCGCATCGGCCTGGTGATCCAAGCGGCACTGACCCATCCCGGCACGGTCGAGGCACTCGGCCACAATGTGCCACGCGTGCTGATGCTGGTGTTCGGCGGTGGCTGTGCGCTGGCCGGACTGGCCGGCGTCATTGGCGGCAATGCCTTCGTGACCGAACCGGCGATGGCCGGCACCGTCGGCAGCATCATCTTCGTGGTGGTGGTGGTTGGCGGCATGGGCTCGCTGGTCGGTGCATTGATTGCCTCGCTGTTGATCGGCGTGCTGCAAACCTTTGCGGTCGCCATCGACTACTCGATGATCAGCCTGCTGGAAGTATTCGGCGCGCAAGTCACGGCGATGACGCCTGGCTACGCGGTTCTCAAACTCACCATTTCACAGATCGCGCCCATCATGCCTTACCTGCTGCTGGTGCTGATCCTGATCTTCAGGCCCAAGGGTCTGATGGGTACACGGGAGGGATGACCATGATTTATCGACCTCTCAATCTGGTGCGCTGGGTGATCTGGTGCTGCTTCGCCGTGATCCTGGTCGTGGCCCCGCTGATTTTCCATGAGGGTGCCTCGCTGTCACTGCTGTCGCAAGTCGGCACGCTGACGATCTTTGCCCTGTCGTTCAACATGCTGCTGGGGCAGGGCGGCATGCTGTCCTTCGGTCATGCGGTGTACTCCGGCCTGGGTGCATTTTTTGCGATCCACGCGCTCAACATGGCCACTGCCGGTGCGCCGATTCCGGTGATGCTGGTACCGCTGATCGGCGGCGTGGCCGGCATGGGTTTCGGCATCCTGTTCGGTTATGTCACGACCAAAAAAAGCGGTACGACGTTTTCGATGATCACGCTGGGGCTGGTCGAACTGGTGTTCGCTGCCTCTTTGATGTTCCCGGAATTTTTCGGTGGCGAAGGCGGTATCTCGACCAACCGTGTCATCGGCGAGCCCTTCATGGGGATTACCTTCGGCCCGCAGATCCAGGTGTATTACCTGATCGCGTTCTGGCTGTTCATTACCACCATCGGCATGTATGCGTTCACGCAGACACCGCTGGGACGCCTGGCCAATGCCGTGCGCGACAACCCGGAACGGGTCGAGTTCATCGGCTACGACACGCAGTGGGTGCGCTACATGACCCTGATCCTGTCGGCCTTTTTTGCCGGGATTTCCGGTGGACTGTCGGCCATCAACTTTGAAATCGTCAGCGCCGAAAACGTCAGCGCGCTGCGCTCCGGCGCGGTACTGCTGTTCACCTTCATTGGCGGCATCGGTTTCTTTTTCGGGCCGATGATCGGTGCCGTGATCGGTGTCTTCCTGACCGTGATGCTGTCCGATTTCACCAAGGCATGGCAGTTGTACCTGGGCGTGTTTTTTATCCTGATCGTGATGTACGCACCGGGTGGCCTCGCCAGCTTGCTGATGATGAATGTGCGACTGGTGGTGCACCGGCAATTTAGCCGCGTGGCACCGCTGCTGGGCGCGATTTGCGGCGCGGGACTGGTGATCTTTGCGGGGGCCGTGATCCTCATTGAGGTGCTGTATCACGTCACGCTCGATATCGGCGCAGGGCCGATGATGACGCTGTTCCGTGTGGAGATCGATACCGGCTCGGCGACGGCATGGCTGGTCGGTGCCGCCCTGGTAGTGATCGGCAGTATCGCGTTCTGGAAAATCAAACCGCCATTTTGCAATGTCTGGGATGAAGTCAATACCGACATTGAAGTAGCCAACCGGAAGGCACAAACATGAGCGCGTTTTCTCTCGAATTGAAGGATGTCCGCAAGAGTTTCGGCAAGTCCGAAATCATCCGTGGCACCAGTCTGCAAGTGCCGAAAGGCGAGCGCTTCGCCGTGATCGGCCCGAACGGCGCCGGCAAGTCGACGCTGTTCAACCTGATCTCGGGCCGCTTCGGTATCAGCAGTGGCGACATCCTGCTCAATGGTGCCAGCACGGTCGGCCTGCGGCCGTTCGAGATCAACCGGCTGGGCCTGTCGCGCAGCTTTCAGATCACGAATATTTTTCACCGGCTTAGCGTCTATGAAAATTTGCGCTGCGCAGTGCTCTGGTCGCTGGGCTACAAGTACTCGTTCTGGCATCGCCTCAATGGCCTGCGGGACGCGCATGAACGGGCCGAAGCGGTGCTCGAGCAGATCGGCCTGACGCGTCGCCGCGCAACAGCCGCCGGATTGCTGACCTATGCGGAACAGCGCGCGCTCGAAATCGGCATCACAATCGCCGGCGGTGCCGACGTGATTTTGCTCGATGAGCCGACTGCCGGCATGAGCCGTTCCGAAACCGATGCCGCCGTCGAGCTGATCCGCAAGGTCACCGTCGGCAAGACGCTGCTGATGGTCGAGCACGACATGAGCGTGGTGTTCGGCCTGGCCGACAAGATTGCGGTACTGGTGTACGGCGAGATGATTGCCTGCGACACCCCGGCCAATATTCGCGGTAACGCAAAAGTGCAGGAAGCCTATCTGGGCACCCACGCGCCAGAGGAGACAGCATCATGACGGCCATGCTTGAACTGAAGAACCTGCATGCGTATTACGGCAAGAGCCATGTGCTGCACGGTGTCGATCTGGTGGTCAACGAAGGCGAGATCGTCAGCCTGCTGGGCCGCAATGGCGTGGGTCGCTCGACCACCGTCAAGGCAGCGATGGGGCAGGTCGACGCGACCGGCTCCATCCTGTTCAAGGGCGAGGAAATGATCGGCCTGAAAGCCTTCCAGATTGCCCACAAGGGACTGGGTTACGTGCCCGAGAACCGCGATATTTTCCCGACGCTGACGGTCGAGCAAAACCTGATCCTCGGCGAAAAGAAAGGCCGCAAGTCGCGCTGGACGCTCAACGACATGTACCAGATGTTTCCGCGTCTGCGCGAGCGCCAGCACACCCCGGCCGGCGTCATGTCGGGTGGCGAACAGCAGATGCTCACGCTATGCCGCACGCTGATGGGTGACCCCGACCTGATCATGATCGACGAGCCGACCGAAGGGCTGGCCCCGAAGATCGTCGACCTGGTTGCCGAGTACCTGAGCGCCTTGAAGAATCGCGGCATCTCCATCCTGCTGGTCGAACAGAAACTGGCCATCGCGCTGGAGATTTCGCAGCGCGTGTACGTGATGGGTCACGGCTCTATCGTGTTCGAGGGAACGCCGGCGCAACTGCGCGAGAATGACGCGGTGCGCAAGGAGTGGCTGGAGGTGTGATGACGGCGG
>AEPR01000412.1 GCA_000195205.2 Oxalobacteraceae bacterium IMCC9480
AATAACCGAAGGGCATTGCACCGAATGGCCTCAGCAAGGAGCTTCCGGCTCCGCCGGTACAAACTGGACACGCACTTCGAAGCCGTCATGCCGACCGCCTGCGGGAGAGACCAGCGTCAGCCTTGCGCCCACGCCGCGGGCAATCGTCGTGGCAATTGCCAGGCCAAGACCGGAACCGCCGGTCCGGCTATCGCCCTGGACGAAGCGCTCACCCAGGCGCGCCAGGACCGGTGCCGGTACGACCGCACCGGCGTTGACGACGCTCAGCAGGGCCGCGCCGGACAGGCTGATCCCGATGGCAGCATCGGAGCTGCCGTGCTTCAAGGCATTCTCGATGAGGTTGCGCGCCAAAATGGCAAACGCGTCCGGGTCGATCGTCGACAGTACCGGGCCGGTCTCCGGCAGCGCGAGCGTGATGGTTGCCGGTGTTCCACGGCGCAATTCCTGCACGACGAACGTCAGCAGCGCGGCCAGGTCTTGCGGTGTTTCGGACAGCAGTCCGCCGCCTTCGGCCTTGGCCAGTTGCATGAGTTTTTCCGATAGCCGTGACAGCGCGCGCAGCGAGCTGTCGATCTGAGCGATGCGCACCTGCAACGGGCCTGCCGGCGCTTCGCGCTGCAGCCGCTGGAGTTGCGCCAGCGTTGCCGCCAGCGGGGTGCGCAGTTCGTGCGCGCTGTTGGCCGTAAAACTTCGTTCGGCTTCCAGCGCGTAGCGCAAGCGTTCCATCAAGTGATTGACGGCGTGCGCCAGCGGTTTGATTTCGGCCGGTAACCGGCCCGCTTCGATCGGCGACAAATCCCCCACGCCGCGCCGCGCAATCGCATCACGGTACGACAGCACGCTGCGCAAGCTCAGCCGAACCAGCAGCCAGCTACCGAGCAAGCTCAGCGGAATCAGCAGCAGCAAGGGCTGCAGTTGCGCGACGGTGGCATCCCATGCCGCCTCGCGGCGATGCGCCAATGGTTCGGCAATGTCGATGAAGATGGTGGCCTGTAACGCGCTGGCCGAATACAGGCGGTGCGTGGCTGTCGTAGTGAAGCCCTGCCTGCGCGGCACCTTGAATATCTCCGGCCGGGCCAGGCGCGATTGCAGCAAGATCCTGCCGCCGGCGTCGCGCACCAGATAGCTCAGATATTCCTGTTCCGTATCGAGCGGCGCGATGCGCTGCGGTCCGGTCGCGTCGTCGCGATTGTAAATCTCGAGGATGGCCAGCGGCAGGATGCGTTGGGCGGTTTCCTGCAGCGCACTGTCGAAGGCCTCGTCGAGTTCATGCTGCACGGTTTGCCTGGTAATGACGGTGGCCACCAGCCACAGCAGGGTCATGCCCAGCGTCAGGCCGAGCACCAGCCGTCTCTGCAAACTGGCGGTGCTCACGGGACTCCCAGCCGATAACCGACACCGCGCACCGTGGCGATGACCTGGTAGCCGAGCTTCTTGCGCAGGTGGCTGATGTGGACTTCGATGGTATTGCTCTCGATCTCGGCACCGAAAGCGTAGAGCCGTTCTTCGAGCTGGGGTTTGGACAGCAGCGCGCCGGGACGCTGGAGCAAGGCCTCAAAGAGCGCCCATTCGCGGGCAGTCAGTTCGACCACCACGCCTGCGCGCTGCACGCTGCGATCCGACAGGTTGACCTGCAGTTCGCCCAGGTGCACTTGCGGATTCGGATTGCCGCCATAGCGCCGCGCCACGGCAGCAATGCGGGCCGACAGCTCGAACAGGTCAAACGGCTTGACCAGATAGTCGTCGGCACCGGCATTGAGGCCGGCAATCCGGTCCGAGATCTGGTCGCGCGCCGTCAGGATGATCACCGGCGTGGTGTCGCCACCGGCGCGGCGCTTGCGCAGAAAGTCCAGGCCTTGCCCGTCGGGCAGGATCAGGTCGAGCAGGATCAGGTCGTAGCTGGTGCTGCGCAGGCTGGCGTCGGCATCGGCCAGGCGCTGCATCCAGTCCACCGCATGGCCGTCTTCGGCGAGCTGCTCGCGCACTGCCTGGCCCAGGCCGGCGTGATCCTCGATCAGCAATATGCGCATCCCATCCTTTCGTCATCGGATTGTCGATTGCTGCACCCGCTTAAGGTTGGCATCAGCAAGCGCGGTCAGCATACGCCTTGCCTACCCAACAAGGAGAAAAGACATGCAAGCCCTTACCCCCAAATCTGCCGCAATGGCCGCCATCCTGGTCACTCTTCTGGCCAGCAGCGCCGCCCGGGCCGACGACGATTGTGTCGAACCGGTCAGTAGCTGGCAACCCCGTGAAGTATTGCGCCAGAAGGTCGAGCAGCGCGGCTGGACGGTCCAGCGCATCAAGGTCGATGACGGCTGTTACGAGGTCAGGGGCACCGATGCCAAGGGCAACCGGTTCAAGGCCAAGTACGCACCGGCCTCGCTGCGCATCCAGGCGCTGGAAATCAAGTTTGACAAAAATGCCGATACCGCCGGCTACCACTTGCCGGGGCAGTAACGCAGCGCATTCATTCATCACGAAACCAACGGAGAAACATCATGAAAAAAATCATTGCCGCGCTTTTTCTGGCCGGTGCGGTTGCCTTGCCTGGCCTGGTCCAGGCCCGCACGCTGACGCTGAACACGCAACTGCAAAACTATGGCGGCGAAGGTGCTTACCTGGCGCTGTACCTCACCGATGCCAGCGGCAAATACCAGAAGACGCTGTGGGTGGCCGGACAGAAATCAAAATATTACAAGCACCTGAGCGACTGGGCGCGCGGCAGCGGCATGAGCCCACGCGAATTCGATGGCGTCAGCGGTGCCAGTGTGGGCAGCGGCCGCGCGCTGAAAGTGAAGGTCGAGCTGGCCGATGCGCTCATCGATGCGGGCTATGAAATCCGCATCGACAGTGCGGTCGAGGATGGCCGCGACAACGCCGCCGATGTGCGCGTACCGCTGACCGCCAAAGGTGCCGGCAAGCCGGTGGCCGGTCGCGGCTACGTCAAATCGTTCAGCTACGACATGTAATCAAGAAATCCAATCCACATTGAGCTAGGACTCATCATGTTGCGCAAGATGCATTCATTCCCGGGCTTGATCGCCTCCGTCTTCCTGCTGGTGCTGGCCATCAGCGGCGCCATCCTGTCGCTTGATCCGGCGCTGGAACGACTGGCCACGACGGTGCCTGCCACCGGCCAGGTCAGCGTGGCCGCACTGGCCGGCCGGGTGGCGCAACATTATCCCGGCGTCGAGCAGATCCAGCGCTCCCCGTCGGGAGCTGTCATCGTGTACTACAGCAAGGACGGCCAGTCGGGTGCCGATCTGGTCGACCCGCTCACTGGCCAGCGCATCGCGGCCCACGTCAACAGCGGTTTCTCGCGCTGGGTCAAGAAGCTGCACCGCTCCTTGTTGCTCGATACGCCGGGCCGCGCCGCAGTGGGTGTCGCGGCCGTGTGCATGCTGATTCTGTCGATGTCCGGCGCAGTCATGCTGGCCAGACGTGCGGGCGGCTGGCGTCATCTGCTGCGTCCGCTGCACGGCAGCGCCAGCCAGCGCTGGCATGCCCGGGTCGGACGCCTGGTGGTGACGGGTTTGCTGCTGTCGGCGCTGACCGGCAGCTATCTGTCGGCCGTCACCTTCGGCTTTATCTCTGACGGCATGCAGAACGAGCCGGGCTTTCCGGCCCGTGTGGCGGGCGGACCGGTGGCTCCGGTGACCAGCCTGACAGCCCTGCAGACGACCGATCTGAATGGCTTGCGCGAGTTGGTCTATCCCCGTGCCGGCGACGCCGCCGATGTCTATTCCTTGCGCACCGCACAGGGCGACGGCTACGTCGACCAGGCCACCGGCGCCTTGCTCTCGTATCGCGCCCACGACGGCGTGCGCAGCACCTACGAATTGATCTACCGCTTGCATACCGGCGAAGGCCTGTGGTGGCTGGGACTGCTGCTGGGGACCTGCGCGCTGGGGGTGCCGCTGATGAGTGCGACCGGCATCCTGGTCTGGTGGCAGCGTCGCCGCGACCAGCCGCGTATCATCGCCAACGCCCGGGCCCAGGCAGCCGACACCGTGATCCTGGTCGGTAGCGAGAACAACAGCACCTGGGGGTTTGCGAGCGCCTTGCACGATGCCTTGCGCCAGGCCGGACATGTGGTGCACACCGCGCCGATGAACCAGATGGCAACGCAGTATCGCTGTGCGCAGCGCCTGTTCATCCTGACCTCGACCTACGGCGACGGCGCGGCACCGGCCTCGGCGAACCAATTCCTTGCGCGCCTGGCCGGTGTGCATGCCAGGCCGGATGCCGGATTTGCCGTGCTGGGTTTTGGCGACCGGCAGTTTGCGCAGTTCTGCCAGTTCGCCAGGGACGTCGATGCGGCGCTCGCGGCGCAAGGATGGGCGCGCATGATGGCCTTCGACACCATCGACCGCCAGTCGCCGCAGGAATTCAGTCGCTGGGGAACTGCGCTGGGCGCGTGCATCGGGCAGGAGATCACCTTGTCCCATGTGCCGCGACTGCCCTCGACGTATGCCTTGCAACTGGTCGAACGGTTCGACTATGGCGTGCAGGTGCAGGCACCGACCAGCGTGCTGCGCTTTGCTGCCGTGCCAGCGGCGAGCTGGTGGCGCCGCTTGTTTGGCGGTGGCTTGCCGCATTTCGAGGCCGGCGACCTGGTCGGCATCGTGCCGCCCGGCAGCGCCATCCCGCGTTTGTATTCGCTGGCCAGCGCTTCCAGTAACGGCATCCTCGAAATTTGTGTACGCAAGCATCCGGATGGACTGTGCTCAAGCTTCCTGCATGGCTTGCAGACCGGCGGGCGTATCGATGCCTTCATCCAGTCCAATCTGCATTTCCGGCCGGCCTCGGGCAAGGCACCAGTGATCCTGATCGGGGCCGGCACCGGCATCGGACCGCTTGCGGGATTCATCCGCAACAACACGGGCCGGCATCCGATGGTTTTGTACTGGGGCGGACGCGATCCCGCGTCCGACTTTTTGTACGAGCCGCAATTGCGCGGCTATCTGAGCGATCACCGGCTCACGCAATTGCATGCGGCTTTTTCAAGGATCAAGGACGGCGCGTATGTGCAGGACCGGATCAGCGATGACGCGCTGCAGATCCGCGACCTGATCGAACAGGGTGGCCAGGTGCTGGTGTGCGGCAGCCGCGCGATGGCCGCCAGCGTGATGCAGGTACTCGACCAGGTACTGGCACCACTGAACCTGACTGTGCAGATATTGAAAACGGAGGGACGTTATCGTGAAGATGTCTATTGAGAAGGACGGCATCGCCAGCCTGCAGCGCTACAGCTGTCACGGCGACACCATGGGGACGCACTACAGCGCGGTATTTTTTGCCGGAGCCGGCATCGATGTCGCCGCCATCAATGCGCGCCTGTTGGCAGCCGTGGACCAGGTCGACCGCCAGATGTCGACCTGGAAGCCGGACTCGGACCTGAGTCGCCTGAACGCGGCACCGCTCCTGCAATGGCAAGCCGTACCGCGCGCGCTGATCACTGTCCTGCAGGCGGCGCTGGAGATCCGGCAGCAATCGGCTGGCGCTTTCGATATCGGTGTCGGTGCGCTGGTCAATGCCTGGGGCTTTGGCCCGCCTCAGGCATCGACACCGCGCGCCGTCGAACCAGGCTCACCCGTTGCATCGGCCAATAGCGCCACACTGGAGATCGATCACGCCGGCTTGCGGGTGCGCAAGCTGGCCGGGGTGACGCTGGACCTGTCCGGTATCGCCAAAGGATATGGCGTGGATCAACTGGCGCGCTGCATGGATGGGCTTGGCATCGCCGATTATCTGGTGGGCATCGATGGCGAGATGCGCGCGCGCGGCCTGAAGCCCGGCCGTCAGCCCTGGGCGGTCGCGCTGGAGCGGCCGCTGCCCGGTGTGCGCGATGTCATGGGGGTGATGGAATTGCGCGATGCGGCCATCGCGACCTCGGGTGACTATCGCCGCTTTGTCGAGCTTGACGGCGAGCGCTACGCGCACACGATGCAGCCCTTGCTGGGTGCGCCGGTACGCAACCGGCTCGCGGCGGTCACTGTGGTGGCGGCCGACTGCATGCGCGCAGATGCCTGGGCAACAGCTTTGCTCGTACTGGGCGAAGAGGCCGGCGTTGCCCTGGCGCAGAAGAGAGGCATGGATGCCTATTTCGTACTGCGCGAGGGTGCCGGATTTGACGAGATTGCGATCGTTGACGGGCAGCTGCAGACCGAGAGCAGTGCCTGACCACGCGTGCGCTACAAAATCCCCCGCGCCAGCGCCGCCACATCCACCCGCGCCCCAAGCCGCGCCGCCAGCAAATAAATCCCGCCCAGCTTGCGATGCAAAAACAGCGCATCGGCCGGTGGCGTGTGCCAGAAATCCCGCTCGCGGCCCAGTGCCAGGCCGGCGTCGCGAATCCGCGATGGCAGGTCGGACTGGCCGAAGTCATACGGCCCGTCGATGCGCAAGGGCTCGCATGCCTGCACGAACATCGCCAGTACCGCATCGCGGTGATGCCGGGCCGTCTGTTCATCGTAATAACCGATCGCGCACGCTGCCTTGTCCATCGCCGCGTGGTCGCCGTCGATCGCGCCGCGCAAGATAGCGCGGAATTGCGCAACCAACCCGGCGGGATACACGCGGGTAGCGCCAAAGTCGAGCAGGATTACCTGTTGGCTCGCCGTGTCATAGCGGTAGTTGGCAAAATTCGGATCAGTCTGGATCAGCTGGAATTCGAATAGTTCGCGCAGCAGCAAACCGATCAGTAGCGTCGCAATACGGTCACGCACTTCTTGCGACGCACCGGTCATCGATTCGACCGGCACGCCGTCCATGCGCGTCATCGTCAGCACGCTCGCGCTGGTCAGTTCGGGCACCAGCGCCGGCACCGCATAGCCGGACTCGCCGGCCAGCAGTGCGCCGTAACGCGTCATGTAATCGCCTTCGCACACATAGTCGGCTTCGTCGTGCAACTGGCGTTTGGCATCAGCCATCAGCGGTGCGATATCCAGCGTGGCCGGCAGCAGGCCGGACAGCCGAAACAGCCCGGCGACATTGTCGACATCGCTGTCGATGCTTTGCCGCACACCCGGATACTGGATCTTGATGGCGACGTGGCGGCCATCTTTCAATTCGCCGAAATGCACCTGGCCGATCGAGGCGGCCGCCACCGGCGTGAACGAAAACTGGCGAAACTGGTGTCGCCAGCCATCGCCCCAGCCCGCATCGAGCACGGCTACCACCTGGCTCATCGGCATCGGCGTGGCGTCTTCGCGCAAGCGCGCGAGGATGGCGGCGATCTCGGGCGGCAATAAATCGCCGGCATCCATCGAGAGCAATTGCCCGACCTTCATGGCCGCACCACGCAAGCGCGACAACTGTTCGGCGACGCGATGCGCATTGGCCGGTGTCAGCAGCAAATTGCCCAGCACCGGACGCTTGCCCTGCGCCAGCTGGCGCGCACCCTCTGCCAGCATGCCGCCGGCAACGCCGGTGGCCAGCGAGCCCAGGCGGGCCATGCGCGACCAGCGTCCGGCCGGTACTGCCGTGCCGTTGTCACGCGGCGTTGATGTCATTGCGCTTCCTCGTCATCCTTGGCCTTGTCTTCTACCGCTTTCTGATCAAGCGAGGGATGGCACATTTTTTCGCCATCCCATTGCTGGCCGCACCAGCATTGGCCCTCGGCGTTGATCATGCAGGTATCGGTGCCACAGCAGCGCGGGTCGTTTGTCATTGGAAATTCCTGCTAGTTAATCGCCTGGAGAGATCTGGCTGCGGTTGCAAACAAACCAAGGCGGGCCACTGTAGCAAAATTTGCGCAAACGCGAGTGCGGCGAAACCGCCGATTAGTTACCCCAAAGTATTTACAAACACTTGTTGGCGGTAAAAAAAGTTACTTAAAATCCCGTTGCGAACGGTGCTACCCTCCGGTACAACTTTACTACCGGCATTACTTTTGTCCGACCCTGGCCCGATCGGAACTGCAGGCGAGCCATCTTCCGCACAAGCTGCGATGTATCAGTAACGAGATTGGTTTTCATGCGAACAAATGAGCTCATCACGCGATCCGGCGTGAACGACATCACAACACGGCAGCGACTGGAGTGGCTGGCACTGATAGTCGCATTGCTCGTCGTGACGGTGTTTGCCGCTGCCCTGCAGCTGGCATCGGTGGCGCAACTGCGTGCCAGTGAACGCCAGCGGATACAGGTGTTTGCCAATGTCCTGGCCAACGATATCCAGGGAAATCTGGTCGTCATCAATAGCGTACTGGCCAACCTGATCCAGGACAGCCGCAGCGACGCTTACGCGACAGGCCCCGCCAATGGCATGACCAATCATCTGCAGCGACTGGAAGCGGCGATGTCCGGTATCCGTGCGCTGATCGTTGTCGATGCCACTGGCAAGGTGATCGCCAGTTCCAACCCCGCGCTGGCCGATATGGACTTGTCGCAGCGCGCGTACTTCCAGACGGTAAGGGCGAACCCCGATGCGGCCAGGCTGTTTGTTTCTGCGCCGTTCGAATCCATCCAAAAAGACCTGATCATTACCTTGACGCGCATGCTGCCAAAGGCCGACGGCAGTTTCGGCGGCGTTGTCCTCGCGACCCTCGACCCCGGGTATTTCGCCAGCATTTTCCGGCAAATGCTCTACGCTCCTGATCTGCGTACCGTCGTCATCCATGGCGACGGCCGGCTATTCCTGAGTTATCCGGCCACGCCCGCCATCGACTATTCCGCACCCGAACAAGCTGACAGCCTGTTCAGCCGGCATCGCCGCAGCGGCTTGACTGACAGCCTGCAAACCGGTCCGTCGGGCACCGGCGAGGAGCGCGTGATGGCGCTGCAGTCCATCGCTCCTGCCGCACTGGCCATGGACAAACCGCTGGTCATCGGCATCAGCCGCAGTATCGAAGCAATGGCGCTACCGATGCAGCGACAAGCGATGTGGGCCGCCCTGTTTTGCGCCGTACTGGCACTGGTTTGCGGCGCCGCGCTGGTGCGCCTGCAGACACGCCGGCGCACGCTGATGGCCACGCAGCAGGAGCGCGAACGTGAGCGCGAACAAGCCCGTCTGCGTACGCAAGCCGCCGAGGACGAACTGCTGCGCAGCCGCAATGCGCTGCAAGCCGTGTTCGACAACATGAATGAAGCCATCTTCGTGCTCGATCAGCACGGTACGCTGCTGCGCATCAACGATGCCGGCCGCACCATCCACGGCCTGATGGAGGCCGATACGCCGGTTGCTGCGGTCCTTGCCGGCATCGTGTTGCTGGACGCCGGCGGCCAGCGCCTGCCAGGCGCGCAGTGGCCGACTCTGCGCGGTTTGCGCGGCGATTTCGTGCGCGACTATCCGTTCGATGTGCGGCGTAAAGATACCGGCGCACAGCGCTCGCTCGAATGCAGTACCGCCCCGATCCGCGCGGCGGACGGCCGGCTCGACATGCTGGTCGTGACCTTCCGGGATGTGTCCGGCCACCGCCTGAGCCATGCGCTGCGCGACAGCGAAAGCCGTTTCCGCACGCTGATCGAGGATGCCCCGCTGGCCATTGCCATCCTGCGCCGCGGACTACTGGTGTATTCCAACCCGCGCTATCACGTGCTGCACGGCTATGCCATCACCGATGACCTGACCGGCTTGCCGTGGCGCGCGATGATTGCGCCCGAGTCGAGCGACCTGCTGCACGAACAGGAAGCCTTGATCAATGTCGACAGCCCGACCGAGCTGATGTTCGAGGCCATCGGCCTTGGCAAGGACGCTTGCCGTGTGCCTGTCTACAAGACCACCACCCGCGTGATGCTAGCCGACGGTCCGGCCACGCTGATTTTTGCGCAGGATATCTCGGCCCAGAAACATGCCGAGGCGGCGGTGTTGCAGGCCCTCGACGTGGCCGAAAACGCCAATCGCAGCAAGGCTGATTTTCTGGCCAACATGAGCCACGAAATCCGC
>AEPR01000411.1 GCA_000195205.2 Oxalobacteraceae bacterium IMCC9480
CGCTGGTGGGCAGATACCGGGGGTGATTGGGGACGCGCTGCGGGAGTTGGTGAGTCCGGCTTCGCTGGCGACGACGGCGGTGGTCTTTGGGATATGGGCAGGTTCGCAATTGACTCCCGCAGGCCCGTTTGTTGATGGTGCCATCGTCATTGCCGGCTACTTTATTGCCGGCACCGGTGCGGTCATCGCAGCCAAGGAAATATTTAAAGCCGCGCTTTTAACGGC
>AEPR01000410.1 GCA_000195205.2 Oxalobacteraceae bacterium IMCC9480
CGCCTGCGCAAAACCGCGTGCGGCCAGCGCGCGCATTTTGGCCAATCCCTGCAAGGCCGCCTGCTTCGGACTCGAGACGCTCTTGACGTTGTTGAACGACGCGACATTACCGAAGGACAGGCCGGCGTAATTGTGCGATGGCCCGACCAGGCCATCGAAGTTGAACTCGCGTGCAGGCAGCATCGCCATCCTCTTAAAAAGTTAAGCCGGGCGACAACTGCGCCGGCAAAGCCAGCACCGTGCTCTCGATCGAGGCGACCGGATAGGCGCAATAGTCGGCGGCGTAATAGGCACTGGCGCGGTGGTTGCCGGACTTGCCGATACCGCCGAACGGCGCGCTGCTGGCCGCGCCGGTGGTGGGCCGGTTCCAGTTGACGATGCCGGCGCGCGCGGTGTCGAGGAACTGCGCCCACAAGGCCGGATCATCCGATAGCAGACCTGACGCGAGGCCGTAGCCGGTGGCATTCGAGGCCGCAATCGCTGCCGCAAAATCAGGCACCCGCAACACTTGCAGCAACGGTCCGAAATACTCGTCATCGGGCGCGCCATCGACGCCGGTCATGTCGATGATTCCGGCCGACAGCAAGCCGGTATCGGGCACCAGCTGGCGCATCTCGAGCAGCATCGTGCCGCCCAGCCCGGCCAGTTCGGACTGCGCCCCCAGCAACCGCGTCGCGATCGCGGCCGACACCACCGGCCCCATGAACGGCGGCGGCTGCGCATCGGGTGCGCCGGTACGGATGGCAGCGGCCACCTCGACCAGCCGTGCGACAAACGCATCGCCGCGCT
The DNA here is from genome assembly GCA_000195205.2 of Oxalobacteraceae bacterium IMCC9480. Taxonomy (GTDB): domain Bacteria; phylum Pseudomonadota; class Gammaproteobacteria; order Burkholderiales; family Burkholderiaceae_D; genus Actimicrobium. The sequence goes on from AEPR01000410.1 coordinate 790, forward strand.
CGCCCTGCTCGACGATCAGCCGGCGCGCACAGGTGCAGCGCTGGCCGGCGCTGACGAAGGCCGAAAAAATCGCATGATGTACCGCCGCATCGAGGTCGGCCACATCCCACACGACCAGCGCGTTGTTGCCGCCCATTTCGAGCGCCAGCAACTTGCCCGGCTGGCCGGCGAACTGGCGGTGCAACAGTACGCCGGTCTGGTAACTGCCGGTGAACAGGATGCCATCCAGCGTCGCGTCCTGTGCCAGCGCGGCACCGGTCTCGCGGGCGCCATTGAGCAGGTTCAGCACGCCGGCCGGCAAGCCGGCGTCGGCCCACAGACGCGTCGTCATGATCGCAGTTTGCGGTGCGTATTCGCTCGGCTTAAAGACCAGCGTATTGCCGGCGATGAGGGCCGGAACGATGTGCCCGTTCGGCAAATGACCCGGAAAATTGTAGGGCCCGAAGACGCCGAAAACACCATGCGGCCGGTGCCGCAACACGGCGATACCATCGGCTACCGGGGCGGCGGTGTGGCCGGTGCGGGCCGCGTGCGACTGCACCGAGATATCGACCTTGGCCGCCATCGAGGCGACTTCGGTGCGGGCTTCCCACAAGGGTTTGCCGACTTCCTGCGCGATGGTCTGCGCCAGCACTTCGGCGTGCTCGCGCAACAGGTCGCGAAAGCGCACGGCAATCGCAATGCGTTCTGCCAGCGGCGTGGCCGACCAACTGGTGAAGGCGGCGCGGGCAGCGTGGCAGGCGCGCTCGATCTCATTGATCCCGGCCTGCTTGCCTTGCCAGACCTGCGCGCCGCTGGCGGGATTGATGACGACCAGATCGGCACCGCTGCCGCTGATCCATTCGCCGTTGATGTAGTGGCTGTGCATGCTTACTTTCTGCTTGAATTAAGGGACATCGTGCGCACCGGATCGCCCGGCTCGCAGGCCAGTAACTGACGATCCAGTGCTGATAGCGCGATGTGTTCGTGCCGGTTCAGCGACTGCGCGGCGATGACGCGGAAGTCGTGCATCGTCGTGTTGGCGACCAGGATGGCGCGATCGGTGTCGGGTGGCTCAGTCGCATCGACAATGGCCAGCGTGCTTTCGCGGATCGCGCGCAATTCACTGATGCGCGCCTGCAGCACCGGACCGGCATCGAAGATATCGACATAGCCTTCGTAATGCAGGCCTTCCTGTTCCAGCAGACGGCGCGCCGGCGCGGTATCGACATGCACCATGCCGATGACTTCCTGCGCCACCGCCGGCAGGTAGGCCACGTACAGCGGATGGCGCGGCATCAATTCGGCGATGAAGGATTTTTTGCCGAGGCTGCTGAGGTCATCAGCGCGGTCGAAGTCCATCCGGAAAAAATGCTGGCCGAGATGATCCCAGAACGGCGAGGTGCCATCGGCGCGCTGAAAGCCGCGCATCTCGGCGATCAGCCGCGCGGGGAACAGGTGCGGGAACTGGGCGATGAACAGGAAGCGGCTCTTCGACAGCAGCTTGCCATTGCTGCCTGTGCGGTAGTCCGGATGCAGGAATAGCGAACACAGTTCGGCGCTGCCGGTGAGGTCGTTGGACAGGTACAGCGTGTCCATCCGCGAGAAGATATTGAGCTCGGCGCTGGAGTGGACCAGCGTGCCGATCCGGTAGTTGTAGAACGGCTCGTCCAGTCCGACCGCGCCCTTGATTGCGCAGACGCCGACCAACCGGCCATCGCGCGTATCCTCCATCACGAACAGGTAATCGCGCTGCTCGGCGGCGATCTGTCCGGCGAACGAGGCGCAGGCGATCTCGACGCGCTTGCCCAGCATCGCCAGGTCCGGCTTGAGGGTGGTCATGCCGCCGCCGACCTGGCTGGCCATCGTCATCAGGGCATCGAGGTCTTGCTCGCGGATGGCGCGCACCACGCAGTGGCCGGGTTGCATCAATGGAGTCGTCATAATTTCACGCAATGGACGGTGTCACCGGGGGCGACCTGCAAGCTGCGTCGCGCCTCGGCCGACAGCGCAATGCTGTCCGAGGTATCGATGGCCGGCGCGGCGCACAGCACCGCGCGGAACTGCTGCTGGTGGATATTGCTGACCAGGTAGGTCGCGGTTTCGGCACTGCCGCCGGAACCCATCACGCGGCGCTGGCGCGAGCCGGTGAATGCACGCAGCGCATGCTTGTGCGCCTGCAGGATAGGGCCGCCATCGAAGATGTCGATGAACTCGTCGGCTTCGAAACCCTCGTCGGTCAGGATCTGCAACGGCAGTTCGCCTTCGACATGAACCTGCCCCATCGCGGCTTGCGCATCGCCCGGTAGCAGCGGCACGTAGACCGGATAGTGCGGCATCAGTTCGATGATCAGGCTGCGGTTGCGGCCACCGTCGATCAGGCGTTCGGCCTCCAGAAAATCGATCTGGAAAAACTTGCGGCCCAGCGCTTCCCAGAACGGCGAATGGCCGACCTGGTCGGTGATGCCGGCCAGCGAGGCAAAAAAGCGGTCGCCGAAGCGATGCGGTGCGACCGCCGCAAACATCAGCCGTGCGCGTGACAGCAGCGCGGCACTGGCCGGATCGGCATTGGCGACATAAAAACTGGAGAGTTGCGAATGTCCGGTCAGGCCCGAACACAAGGTCAGTGCATGCACGCTGTGGCTGATGTTGAGGTCGCGCGAGACCTGCTGCATCACGTCGTTGCGAAACGCAAAGAAGGTCCCGTTGGTGCCGGCCGTCGCGGCCAATGCAGCCGTGCCGAGCAGCGCGCCGTTGCGGCTGTCTTCGAGCACGAAGGTGTAGGACTCGTCGGCCGGCATGTCGACATCGGCAGCGAAGGAGGCGATCGAGCGCTCGACCGACCGCTCGATCGCAGCGCGGGTTTTTGGCAGCGTGTGCACGCCGGCGGTGGCACCGGCGGCCAGCGTGACCAGCGCGGCGATATCGGCCTCGGCGGCGGGTCGCACCAGCATCGATGAGGTCGTCATGCAGTTGCCAACTGGTCGAGCGCGCGCCGCAGCAGCTGACCGGCCTGTGCGATCTGGATATCCGACACGGTCAGCGCCGGCAGGAAACGCAGCACATCCATGCCGGCGATCAGCACCATCAGGCCTTCGGTTTCGGCGGCTTTGCTGATCTCTTTGGCGCGTCCGCGCCAGCCCTCGGCCAGCACCATGCCCAGCATCAGGCCGCTGCCGCGTACGCCGGAAAACACTTGCGGATAATCGCTCGCGATGGTGTTCAATGTGCTGCGTAACAGCGCAGCGGCTTCATTGACGCGGGACAGAAACGCCGGCGTGTTGATGGTCTCGAGTACCGCCAGCGCCACCGCACAAGCCAGCGGATTACCGCCGTAGGTAGTGCCATGTGCGCCGGGTCCGAAGTGCGCCGCGATCGCGCTGGTGGTCAGCATCGCGCCTATCGGATAGCCATTGCCGAGGGCTTTCGCGGTGGTCAGCATGTCGGGCACCACGCCGTAATTCATGTACGCGTACAGCGCGCCGGTCCGGCCGACGCCGCACTGGACTTCATCGAAAATGAGCAGCGCGCCGGTCTCGTCGCACAGTGCGCGCAGCGCTTGTAAATAGGCTGCGGTGGCCGGCATCACGCCGCCCTCGCCTTGCACAGGCTCGACCACGAACGCGCAGACATCGTCGCCGGCGGCCGCGCGGGCAGCGTCAATATCGTTGAAGGGAATATGCGTGAGTCCGCCCGGTAGTGGCGCGAACCCTTCGGTGTATTTGGGCTGGCCGCCGACGCTGACCGTGAACAGGGTGCGACCGTGGAAGGCATTGACGCAAGAGACGATGCGCGAACGCTGCGGGCCGGATTTTTCGTGGGCGTATTTGCGGGCCAGCTTGAAGGCGGCTTCGTTGGCTTCGGCACCGGAGTTGCAAAAGAAGGCGCGGTCGGCAAAAGTGGCTTCGGTCAGTGCCCGCGCCAGCCGGAGTACCGGTTCGTTGGTGTAGCCATTGCCGAGATGCCAGAGCTGGCCGGCTTGCTGCACCAGCGCTGCGACGATGGCCGGATGCGCATGACCGAGGCTGGTGACCGCGATGCCGGCCGTGAAATCGAGATACTGCTTGCCGGTCTGGTCCCATACATCGAGGCCGAGGCCGCGCACCGGCACCATCGTGGTCGGGGCGTAAGTCGGCACCATCACGGCATCGAAAGTCTGGCGGGTCACCGGTGCAACGGTGGTCTCATGCAGCGTGCGTGGCAGATCGTTCATGCGCAACTCCGTCAAGTAGTTGGGTCCAGTATAGGCACTGCGGCGGATGGGGTCTTTTCAAAATGGGACGCGGTTTTTCAAAAAATCACCGGGGGAAATTTTTATGACGTGGTCCGCTAGCGGCAATGAAGACTGCTGGCGGTGCATCCGGTGCAATGCCCTTCGGTTA
>AEPR01000409.1 GCA_000195205.2 Oxalobacteraceae bacterium IMCC9480
AAAAAGCCGTGCCCACCCTACCAAACCGCACCGTCGCCAACAATCGTACGTCGGGTGAGCACGGGCCACCGCATACACCCGAATGCTTGCCGTCTCGACCAAAGACAGCCTATGATGTGTACTCCTGCGTACACAACGAGACCATCATGGAAACCAAAGTCGGGATCAAAGAATTCCGGGCAAAGCTGCCTGCTTATCTGGACTCTGCGTCACCTGTCACCATCACGCGCCACGGTGAAACCATCGGCTACTTTGTTCCTGCGCGTGGTGGCAGAAAACAGGCCGAACTGGCAGCCCTCAAGGAAGCCGCCGCCTCGCTGGCGACAATGATGAATGCACTTGAAATCACGGAAGACGAAGTTGCCGGTGAGTTCGCGGTGCGCCGGGCCGCCGATAAACGATGAGCCGGCATGCGCTGGTGCTCGATGCGAACATTCTTGTCCGTGCGGTGCTCGGGCAACGGGTGTTCAAACTGCTTGATGCCCACTACCGCACGACAGCATTCTTTGCCCCTGACGACGCATTTGCCGACGCGGCTAAATATCTTCCAGCGCTCTTTGCCAGGCGCGGCCTGGACTGGGCGGCAGGTGCAAATGTGCTGGCCAGACTACCCGCGCTGATTCAGTGCGTAGAAGAGTCGGTTTACGGTGAGTTTGAAATTCAGGCACGACAACGCATCAGGGATGTCAGGGACTGGCCGGTGCTGGCGTCTGCATTGGCACTGGATTGTCCGGTCTGGACCGAAGATCAGGATTTTTTTGGCAGTGGAGTTGCCACCTGGACGACCAGCACGGTCACGATGTACCTGACAGACACCGCAAAATAATCCTGCAACCGTAGGGTGGGCACAGCCCCACCGT
>AEPR01000408.1 GCA_000195205.2 Oxalobacteraceae bacterium IMCC9480
GGCATTGATGACGATATCGAACTGCCCCTCCAGCGCAGCGAAATCCTGCGCCACGATAGGACCATGCAGCGCAAATTGCGCGGCCAGCGCGATGGCCTTGTCGCTGCTGCGGTTGGCGATGACCAGTTGCGCCGGCTGCTCGGCGAGCAGCGGCAGGATGACGCCGCGCGCCGCGCCGCCGGCACCGAGCAGCAAGACCCGCCGGCCGCGCACGGCAATGCCGGCATTGACGACGATATCGGTAACCAGTCCGGCACCATCGGTGTTGTCGCCAAACACGCCGGCAGCGTCGAAGCGCAAGGTGTTGACGGCACCGGCGGCCCGCGCCCGCTCACTCAGCGTGGTCGCCAGCGCAAAGGCGTCGAGCTTGAATGGCACCGTCACATTGGCACCACGGCCCCCTTCGGCAATCAGTGCGCGCACGCTACCGGCGAAGTCGTCGAGCGGGGCAAGCCGCTTGTCGTACGTCAGGATCTGGCCGGTCTGGCGGGCGAAGGCCGCATGGATGTCAGGTGATTTGCTGTGCGCAATCGGATGGCCGATGACGGCATAGCGGTCGGCCACAGGGAGTGAGAAAGGATTCAACGGAAAGCGCCTTAATTATTGCCACCGCGAAGTTCCGCTTCAAGCGCGTCTTCCCGGGTGAACTTGAAGCGGGTGATGATTTCCCATACATCGTCCTTGTCGGAAGAACGCATGTTGGGCGGAAATTTGCCGAACGGTGCGGCGCGCCGGACGATGCGCAACGCCGCATTGTCGAGCGCCGGATTGCCGGAACTGCGCTCGACGCGCGGGCCGCCGTCACGCTCGTAGATCGTGCCGTCCTGATAAACAGGGATGTACAGCACCAGTTCACCGTACAGTTTCTTTCCATCCTGCTGCGGAAAATTGACCGTGCCGCGTTTTTCGATACGGTCCTGCAGCGACTTGTAATACATCGCATAGCCGACTTCGCGGGTGTTCGGCGTGATCTGGGTTTTTTTCGGACGCTTGTTGTATTCCTCGATATTGCGGGCGATTTCGGCTTCGCGGCGGGCAATCGACTTGGTGCTGTCCTGATCGTCATTGCCGTCCGGCAGCGGCGGCTGCTTGAGCCGGGCGAGATCAGAGAAAGACGGGATGACCAGCGGCGTCGGCTTGTTGATCTGTGACAGCAGCTTTTTCTGCGCCTGTTCGAGATCACTGACACGACGTCGGGTAGCCTGCACGCTGTCGCCATCCTGCGTGCGGCGCAGGTCCGGCAACGGCGACTTGGTGCGTCCCGCTTCGGCATTGCCGCCGCCATCGAGATTGGCTTGCGCCAGCACCTCAGCTTTCAGTGGCGGCGCCTTGTGCTTGGCATTGACCAGGATCACTTCCAGACCGGGGTCGTCCGGCTTTTGCCGGAACAGTTCCGGCGACGTGAAGCGTACCGCCAGCAACGCGCCATGCACCAGCACCGAAACGGCGATGGCGATGGTCAGGGTCGGATTGCGCAGGGTTAGCTTCACGGGCGGTCAGGGAGTGATATCAGGAAGCAATGATTCTACGGTATCGGCTGCCCGTCACCGTGCGCGATGGCATCGGCCAGTGGCGCACCGTCGACAATCGTGACCAGATCAGGAGCGACGATGTTGTTGACTTCGGTATCGGCATCGACTTCTGCGACAGCGGCAGCTTCCTCAGTTTCTTCCTCGTCCTCGCCCAGTTCCTCGACCGCTGCGGGCACCACTTCAATCAGGCGGGCCTCGACGCTCAGGTCGACCTCATCCCAGCGCGCCAGATCGAGCAAGACCTGCGTGCCACGCGGCAGGGCCTGCATGCCCGGCAACTTGATAACCAGCGGCAGATCAGCCAGGCGCAGGATTTCATCCTTGAGCACCACCGCTTCAAGCCGGTGCGTCTCTTGCTGACCCAGCCAGCGCAAACACCAGTAGCGCTCCATGTTCGACTGGAATTCATTGTAGGCAGCGTAGGTCGCATCGAAGGCCGAGACGATCGCGAACAGGTCAGCATCGCGCGGCTTGAACGGAGCCACCAGCGGCGCGGTGACGCCGTGCTCGACGCAGGCCAGGATTTGCCATTGATTGACCAGGTCGGTATAGCGGCGCAGTGGCGAAGTACTCCACGCGTACTGATCGACGCCGAGGCCCTGATGCGGTGCCGCGTGCGTGACCATGCGCACCGCCATCTTGGTGGCCCAGCCGCCGCTGCCGCCGCCTTGCGCGCGATAGATACCCGGCACGCCGCAATCGTTCATCAGCTTGCCCCAGGTGCTGTTGGCAAAAATCATCAGCTCGGCCACCAGCTTGTCGAGCGGCGCGCCGCGCTTGCGCTTGGAGATCGTGACGACATCGTCATCGACATAAAAATTGAAATCGACCCGGTTGTTCTGCTCGGGCCGCAAACCAAAACCTTCGCGCTTGGCCATGCGGCCCTGCTCCAGCACCAGCGCCCATTGCCAGATCAGCGCGATCTCCGCCTTGTGCGGATACTCGCCGGTACCGGCGGCCAGGTTCTCTTCAGTGACAAATTCATCGAGCGTGTTGTGGCGCAGGTTGGCCGCGATCGGCACGGCTTCGGCGCGGGTCTCGGTCTTGATGACGGACCAGTCGGCCGGATCCAGCGTCGCATACAGCGACACCGCCGGACAGGTCTTGCCTTCGGCCAGCGTGAACGAGTGCACCAGGTCATCCGGCAGCATCGTGATCTTGTCGCCAGGCATGTAGACCGTCGACATCCGCGCGCGCGCAATCGCATCGATAGCGTCGTCGCGCTGGATACCGAGGGCTGGCGCAGCGATGTGGATGCCGATGCGCACCATGCCGTCGGCCAGCGTCGTGACCGAGAACGCGTCATCGATTTCGGTAGTCGTGACGTCATCGATCGAGAACGCCTGCACGTCAGCCACCGGCAGCTTCGGCGCGGCGGGAATCGTGAAGGCCGGGAAAGCCAGACCTTTCGGAAACTGCTCGAACAGGAAGCGCTCGAAGTGCAGCTGTTTGGCCGAATCCAGCCCGCCGCAGGCCAGCATCAGGCGCGGTGCGGTGGTTTGCAGTTCGCTGCAGGCGGCGTCGAGGGCCTTGAATTCGAGGCTGTTCTTGTCGGGCTTGAACAGCAATTGCCGCACTAGCGGCCGCATCGATTCGGGCAGTTCATGCACCTTGAGTTGCTCGACGTATTGCGCCTGCACGATGGCCTGCTGCTTTTTCTTTTCGATGCCGGCCTGTGCTGCCTTCAGGGCGGTTTCGGGCGCGGCCTTGTAGCGGCCCTTGCCCTTTTTGTAGAAATAAATCGGGGAGCTGTGCAGCAGGAATAGCAGGCCGGCAGATTGCTCAGGTTGCGGTGCCTTGCCGAAGTATTCGATGGCCAGGTCGGCAAAGCCGAATTCTTCTTCGCCGGCGACTTCCCACAGAAAATCAAGATCGATCTCGTCGCACACGCCTTTGGCGGCGGCAATGAGCACTTGCGGTGCCGGCGCGGCGAACTGCAACAGCACGTCGCGGACCTTGACCTTGGTGCGCTTGCCGGATTGCATTTCGACCTGATAGGCCTCGCCGGCTTGCGACATCATCACGCCGGCCTTGAAATCGCCGGATTCTTCAAAAAATAAATTCATTAATCGCTTTGCTGTGGGAATGGGGAGATTCTGCGCGAGGGTCGCGGGCCGAAATCGGCTAAACCGTTATTGTGCCATTGCCGACCGCTGCCAGCCCAATAATCGCCGGCAGGAAAATTTCGCAGACCAGCAGGATGCCGTGCCGGCGCCGGTACAGGCAGCGCCGCGCCAGCAAGTCCGGTTGCGCGCCCAGCGTCGCCACCAGCCGGCGCATCAGCGGATGGCGCGATGACAGCCGGGCGTATTCCAGCGCGCCGCGCTGCACCAGCGGATCACCGAACAGCGTGCTGCCGAGCGAGCGTTCGCCCAGGCTACCGAACAGCGGCCAGTCGGTGGCGGTCGCCGTCAGCGGCACGCTGGTATGCGCAAACACGACCGGACGGCCATCGCATTCGAGCACCACATTGCGCTGCTGCACCAGCACCCGGCGCGGCAATTGCAGGATGCGCTGCTCGTCGGCTGCGACCGGCCCGCGTGCCTGCCGGATCCGGCGTACCCGGAAATGCTCGCTATGCGCGATCAGCCGCGCGGTCAGCGAACCGGACGCGGTCAGCCACGCGCGTTGCTGCGGCGATGGGTTCAGGGCGTTGACATGGGTCGACCACTGCGCCAGCGCGAGCGCTGTCACGCCGGCTCCGGCGGGCGATCGCAAAAAGCCAGCACTTCATCGACGTAGTCCGGAAACTCGCTGATGCCATGGTCGCTGCCGTCGATCACATGCTGCTCGGCACCCGGATAGTGGGCCACCATCTGGTGCCAGTCGAGCACCTCGTCGCCGGTCGCGGCCAGCAACAGGTAGCGCGCTGGCTGCGTGACTTGCGCGACGCTGATGGCGTCGAGCTCGTCGATGTATTCGGGCTTGAAGTCGAACGGTTCATCGGAGTGGAACTGGGTTGTGCTGCCGATGTATTTTTTCAAGTCATGCAAGGGCGTGATCGCAGGGTTCAGCAGCACCGCGCGACAACCGAGCTGCTCGGCCAGCCAGGTCGCATAGAAACCACCGAGCGACGAACCGATCACCGTCAGCGCGGCCGGGTCGATGCCGGCCACCAGTTGCTGCGCCAGTGCGATAGCCGCGCGCGGCGAGGCCGGCAATTGCGGACAAATGAATTCAGCGGCGCGGCCGAGCGCCTGCAAACGCTGCGCCATCACCTGCGCCTTGAACGACTGCGGCGACGAGCGAAACCCGTGCAGGTACAGGATCATCGCGCCGCCAGGGCATCGAGGATCTTCTGGTGCACGCCACCGAAACCACCATTGCTCATCACCAGAATCTGGTCGCCGGGACGCGCTGCAGCGACGATGGCCGCGACCAGTTCGGACAAGTCATCGAAGGCCTGCGCTTTCTGGCCCAGCGGCGCGAGCGCCTCAGCCAGATTCCAGCCGAGCGCATTCTTGCCATCACCTTTGGCACCGTAGCCGAACACCAGATCGGCTTCGGCCAGACTGCCCGGCAGCGCACTTTTCATGGTGCCCAGCTTCATCGTGTTCGAGCGCGGTTCCAGCACGGCGAGGATGCGCGCTGTACCAACGACCTGACGCAAGCCGGCCACCGTTGTCGTGATCGCCGTCGGATGGTGGGCGAAGTCATCGAAGACCCGGATCGCATCGACTTCGCCGCGCAACTCCATGCGCCGGCGCACGTTCTGAAACGCGCCCAGCGAGGCGATCGCCTGCGCCACCGGCACGCCGACATGGCGCGCGGCAGCGATCGCCGCCAGCGCATTCATCCGGTTGTGTTCGCCATTGAGCATCCAATGCACGGTGCCTTGCGGCGCGCCATGGAAGATGACCGTAAAGCTGCCGTCGGCATGTTCATCGAGCTGCCAGCCGGCGGCATCGGCAGCGCCTCCGAACCATTCGATCTCGCTCCAGCAACCGCGCTCGATCACCGTATGCAGCGCCGCTTCGCGCTGGTTCACCAGCAGGCGGCCGATGCGTGGGACGGTGCGCACGAGGTGATGGAACTGGGTTTCAATTGCGCCCAGGTCGGGGAAGATATCGGCGTGGTCGTATTCGAGATTGTTCAGCACGACGGTGCGGGCGCGGTAATGGACGAACTTGCTGCGCTTGTCGAAAAACGCCGTGTCGTATTCATCCGCCTCGATGACAAAGAACGCCGACTCGCCACCCTCACCGGCCAGCCGCGCCGAGATACCGAAGTTCAGCGGCACGCCGCCGATCAAAAAGCCCGGCTGGTAACCGGCGTCTTCGAGGATCCAGGCCAGCATCGAGGCGGTGGTGGTCTTGCCGTGCGTGCCGGCTACGGCCAGTACCCAGCGGTCTTTCAGGATATGTTCGCCGATCCACTGCGGACCGGACGTGTACGGCAGGCCGCGATCGAGGATGGCTTCCATCAGCGGGTTGCCGCGACTGACCACGTTGCCGATGACGAACAGGTCAGGTGCCAGCGAGATCTGTTCCGGATCGAAACCTTCGATCAGTTCGATGCCCTGCTCCTGCAACTGGGTGCTCATCGGCGGATAGACGTTGGCATCGCAGCCGGTGACGCGGTGGCCGGCTTGTCGCGCCAGCACTGCCAGGCCACCCATGAAGGTGCCGCAGATGCCGAGAATATGGATGTGCATGGGATCTCAACAAATTGGAATGCGACGATTTTACCCGACGCGTCACCGGCCGGGCCCACGGCGACGGATCAGCCCGACGGCACGGGCTTTCGGTTATCCTCGTGCCACAATAAAACAACCCAAGGAGCCCCCCATGCCAAGACAGCCTGCCCTGCCACTGACCCTCAATGACCCGACTTTGCTGCGCCAGCACGCCTACCTCAATGGCGAATGGATCGCCGGCACCAGTAGTTTCGCCGTCACCAATCCGGTCGACGATGCGGTACTCGGCACGGTGCCCAACCTGGGGCCGGCCGAAGCGCAGCAAGCGATTGATGCCGCCGCCGCCGCCTTCCCGGCCTGGTCGAAAAAGACCGGCAAGGAACGCGCCGCCATCATGCGCAAATGGTTCGACCTGTTGCTGGCCCATGCCGACGACCTCGCGGCCATCATGACCGCCGAACAAGGCAAGCCGCTGGCCGAAGCCAAGGGCGAAGTGATGTACGGCGCCAGTTTCATTGAATGGTTTGCCGAAGAAGCCAAGCGCGTCTCGGGTGACGTGATGGCCTCGACCTGGAGCGACAAGCGCATGGTCGTGCTCAAGCAACCGATCGGCGTATGTGCCTCGATCACGCCGTGGAATTTTCCGATTGCCATGATTACGCGCAAGGTCGCGCCCGCTGTTGCGGCTGGCTGCACCATCGTCATCAAGCCGGCCGAACAGACGCCGCTTTCAGCGCTGGCACTAGCCGAACTGGCCCACCGCGCCGGCTTGCCGGCCGGCGTCATCAACATCATCACGGCCGATGCCGACCACTCGATCGAGGTCGGCAAGGTTTTGTGCGCCAGCCCGCTGGTACGTCATCTGTCGTTCACCGGATCAACCCCGGTCGGCCGCATCCTGATGCAGCAATCGGCCCCGACCGTCAAGAAACTGGCGCTCGAACTGGGCGGCCATGCGCCGTTCATCGTGTTCGACGATGCTGACCTCGACGCCGCCGTCGAAGGCGCGCTGCAATCGAAATACCGCAATGCCGGCCAGACCTGCGTCTGTACCAACCGCTTCTATGCGCATGAGTCGATCTATGACCGCTTCGTTGAAAAACTGGCGGCCGGCGCGGCAAAAATCCAGGTCGGCGATGGCAGCAGCGCCGGTGTCGTGCAGGGTCCGCTCATCGATGAGCAAGCCATCGCCAAGGTCGAAGACCATGTGCGCGATGCGCTGGCCAAGGGTGCCACGCTGGTCACAGGTGGAAAGCCGCATGCGTTGGGCGGCACCTTCTACGAACCGACGGTGCTGTCGAATGTCACGGCCGACATGAAGATCATGCGTGAAGAAACCTTCGGACCGGTCGCTGCGGTGGTGCGTTTTTCGAGCGAGCAGGAAGTCGTTGCCGCTGCCAACGATACGGATTTCGGCCTGGCCAGTTATTTTTATTCGCGCGACATCGGGCGGGTCTGGCGCGTTGCCGAAGCGCTTGAATACGGCATGGTGGGCATCAACACGGGCTTGATCTCGAATGAAGTCGCGCCGTTCGGCGGCGTCAAGCAATCGGGGCTGGGACGCGAAGGATCGCGTTACGGGATGGATGAGTATCTGGAGATCAAATACCTGTGCATGGGCGGGATTTGATTCTTGGCAGTTTGAGCGTGGACGGTGCAATGCCCTGCGG